>CAZORJ010000034.1:0-6310 GCA_964582425.1 uncultured Candidatus Saccharibacteria bacterium | reverse complement strand
ATACGCCTTTTCACGTCAACAACGGCGACTTGAATAATCCTCTTGAACACGACATCAATTTATCTGTTGGCGACCGCATTATCTGCCTCAAAAACAACAAGAATCTTGGTGTAAGAAATGGCACTAAAGGTTTTATCACCGACATCAACGATAAACATATTACTTTTAGAACCGATTCTAACAAAGTCATTACTTTTAACGCTGAACAGTACAACACTTTCGACTTCGGTTATGCAATGACAGTGAATAAGTTGCAGGGCGCAACCGTTCAAAAAATAATTTGCAACGTTGATTCTAAATCTCATATGGACAGAAATAAGATTTACGTTACTGTCAGCCGCGCCAAGTCTGATGTCACCATTCTCACCGACGACATTGAGAAATTACACAAAAATGCTCAGGAGTGGTGTCATAAAGTTACTTCTGACGATTTTATTAATTCTCTTAAAGATAAGATTGAGGAAAATCAAACAAAAATTGTCGGCAGCGATTATAAGGATAAATTTCGACGGGCTATTGACCTTAAACAGCTTGCTGAACTCTCTCCTGTTGCCATTGCAGAACGTAATCAAATTCGTGAGAAATACGGAGAAGTTACTTGGGATAAATTACCTTCTTTTTCGTCAGCTTTTGATTCATTAAGATTCACTACATCAAACCAATCAGCACAAAAAGAAATAACGATTAAGCCAACACCATCATCTCAAATTGAACCTAAAAAAGTAGAGCCTGTTATCTCTCATAAATCTTATTCTGAAACACCTGTTCAGTCTACACCAAAGCCACAAAAGTCGAAAAAAATCGAAACTAAACGTAATTCTGGATTTTCCCGTTAATGGAGGAATTCTATGTTTACTTTTAATCCTGTTATCGAGGATAAATCACCAAATTGCCGTTGTAAAGACTGTTTACACGCCTTTTGGTATCGTATCAACACTGAACATAATTATTTAATTTGCAACTGCGACCTTATGCATTCTCTTACTTTTCCCAATGAGAGCGAAAAAATCATTACCTGTAGCGGTTGCGAAGATATTTTACCTCGTTCAGACCGCGCGGATCGCTCTATCTGTAAAAAATGTAAAAGTGCTTTATGGTATGTTACCGACAAGCGCAAACTTTATTGCTATTGTCTTCACTTACAAAAATTAGTTTATGGATTAACAGCGAAACAAAAAGTATTGCCTTTGATTGTTCGCTGTAACGGTGTTTTGCCCATTCAAAAGCTAACCGCTGAAAATAAAGTTATTCCTACCGATATTAATCAAGAAATGGAGTTTTAAATATGCCTTTTGTAAGTCCTCAACTTAATCATCAAAATGATTTGCTCAATGAAATTAATTCTACACTCAAGAAGATTCAATCATCTGTCGATTCTTTGAACCAGCGCATCAACAAACTTGAAACTATTCAAAATGATTCTAATTCCAATATTATCACTGATTTACATAGTCAAATTTCCAATGTTATCAACAAATTGGAGCAATCCAATGTCAAAGATGGTAATTCTTTTTCTTTTGGTGGCTTAATTCTCGTCATTGTTATTGTTACTTCTATTATTTTTGGAGTGCACTTTTGGGATGTTCCTGCTCAAACTAACGCTATCAATCAATACATTTATGAAAAAATAGTTAAGGACACATATCATTAACAATAATTTCGATTCGCACGATTTTTTTCTTGTATTTTATCTTTTTTAATGGTAGAATAAGAAAGTAAAATACTTTGAAAGCAAAAAGACTCCGCAATGCTGATAACATTGCAGAGCAAATCGTGTGAATACCAATCATTCACAGAAATCCCATATAGGGCTTTTCGCAGCTTTTATGTGAAGTAGCCGATGAAGAAAGTCGAACACTGGGTTAAATTATTTACTCAGTTATTATACATTATGACAGAAACTTTTGCAAGCACTTCTGTCGGGAATTTCTAAAAAATGGACGGTATTCATGCGTGAGTATCGTTTATTTTATTTTCTCGATGGAGGTTTTATTATGGAAAAATTTTACAAAACTGGTGACGTTGCCAAAATTTTCGGTGTTTCGCAACGTGCAATTCAAAAATGGATTAAGGAAGGCAAAATTATTCCTGCAAAAATTACCGATTCTGGTCGTGGTCTTTTCACTGCTGATCAAATTGTTCAAATGCAAATGCATCAGGTTATTACGGAAACGCACAAAGAACTTTCTAAACTTACGCAAACGCAAGGAAAATCACAACAGACTTTTTGGGACAAAAACGCGAACAACGAATCAAAAATTGCAAATCGCGAACAAAAAAACGCGAACGAAAACGCGAAAAACGCGAACGAAAACGCGAACGAAATTCGCGATTTCAAGAACAAAAATGCGAACGAAATTCACGAAAACGCGAACGACAAAAGAAATAACGATAAATTTGATTTATGGATAAGTCACCGCAGGGAACTCGCCGAACGAGCTAAACAATATCTTCCAAATCTGCTTTATGAATTAGGAGTTACCAATCTCAACAAAAATTTCAGTTGCAGTATTTTCAACCCTCACCACGCGGATCACACGCCAAGCGTCACCTATTACGCTGATACTCAAACCGTTCACTGTCACGCTTGTGGCTTTCATGGCAACATCTTCCAAGTTTATGCTGCCGCTTATAATAAAACTATTAACAAGACTCTCTTTGATGAAGTTTTCGCTAAATACGGCTTGATTGACTACACCAGTAGCAATATCAAATTACCGACACGCCCTAAAATTACGCCTGTCGCACCACCGAAGGACGCCAAGAAAGAGATAATAGACCGTTCTACCGATATTAACGCCGCTACCGCTAACATCAATTTAACTGATTATTGGGCTAAACGTGGCTTTACTATCGATACTGTTCAATATTTTCGTATGGGTTATGTTAAAGGTTGGAAACACCCTGATTTTAACAATACGCCGCCAAGTGACAGATTGATTCTGCCTACTGGTGACGGTATTCATTCCTATCTTGCCCGTGATGTTCATTCCGACGGCAATTATAAAGTTATGAAAGTCGGCGGTAAAGTTTTATTCAATCTTGACGGGTTTAATTCCGATTTTATTATCGTCAATGAAGGTGAATTTGACGCCATTTCTACCTATCAAGTCGGTTTTCATAACGTCGTTGGGCTTGGTGGTGTCGGCAACAAAGATAAATTTGTTGATTCTATCGCTAAATTGGCAAATAATCCTAAATTCATTATTATCGCTCTTGATAACGATAAATCTGGTTTTGACGCCGCTAATTGGATTCACCAGCAACTCGACAAACTTCAGATTTATTCGCTCATCATAAATAATAACTTTGGCGACTTCAAAGACGCTAATGCCTTGTTACAACACGATTCCAACGCCCTTAAATCCATTTATGACAATGCTATTGCTCAAGCTAACAGTGAGTATGAGAATTATCAATTCCCTGTTGATGAGAATACTGAAGAAGAATTTGACAGCGATGATGGGGATTTTGAGGATTCTATTTTTCTGCAATTAAGTAAAGAACTTCTTGAAGAATTGATGTTTTTGCCTCTTTCTGACGCCGGTAATGCTGAACGCCTTATTCAGGCTTATGGGCAAAAATTCATTTATTACCTCACTGACAGCGGCAGATGGCTCAATTTTAATGGTTGTCAATGGCTCAAAGCCGCCGATTCCACCAACTCATCTGTTACTTCTCTAGTCATTAATATGGCACGGCAACTTCGCAAATTCGCTAATAAAAAGCAGATAGAATACCAAGCTGAACTTGATTCTTATACTATTTCTAAAAACCCAGACGGCAGTGGTACTGTCGTTAGTATTGACGCCCTTGAAGGCAATATCAAGAAAAAAGCTGAAATCGTTTATAAAAAATTACAAGCCGCTAAAGGTGTCGCTGGCTTTATGAAAGACTTAGAAAAGCGCACTGACATTGACAACTGCATTTACCTCGCTAAAGGCTATTCTCGCGTCCGTATTACCAACGAAGACCTAAACCGTCACCCAATGCTCCTGAACACTCCTACGGGCGTTATAGACCTCGAGACGGGCAAATTATTGCAACACGATAGCAGTTTATTAATGACGCAATGCACCAATGCTATTTACGTTCCCAATTATCATAACGACTTCCTTGAGCAAACTATCAAACAAATTCTGCCAGATGAGGAGACTAGAGAAAGTTTTATGCGCTTTCTTGGTTACGCTATCACCGCCAGCATTCGCGAAGAAAAAGCCGCTTTTCTCAATGGTGCAGGGCGCAATGGCAAAGGCTCTTTAATGAAGCTCTTATCTAAAGTTTTAGGTAGTTATGCCGTTTCCATTCCTATCGACTTGCTTTTAATGGCGTCGTATTTCAAAGATGGTAATGCACCTTCACCAGAACTTGCCAAACTTGAATTTATTCGTGTTGCCTTTAGTGACGAGATTCCACCTAATCGCCGTCTTGACATTGCCAAATTTAAACTTCTTACTGGTGGCGATCCGCTTGCTATGCGTGAGTTGCGCCGCGATCCTCGTATGATTAATAATCCTATGTTTAAGCTGATTTTAAGCGGTAATCATCTGCCTGCTATTGACGACGCTAATGATGTCGCTTTTAAGGAAAGAACGCTGATTTTTCCTTTCACTCAGCAATTCATTGGCGACAAGTGTAATCCTCATCTCAAAGAGCAACTGCTCACCGATGATATGATGTGTGCCTTCTTATCCATGCTCGTTGATGCCTGTATTGCATATCAAAAACACGGTTTAATTATCTCGTCAGCCATGCAGGAAGCCAGCAACGAATATCTTGCAAATAATGACGCTATCGGCAACTTTATCGACGAACATTGTGAACGCGGCTCCGTTTCTGATTACTCAATCTCACGTTCCGAACTCATCAATCGTATCAGAAAAGAAGTCAGCAGTGTTTCTCACATGACTGATAACGCTATTCTTGACGCTATCAAACGTATTGACGGCATTGCTTACCGTCGTGGATCGGGCGGTATTCGTCAATTTTTCGGTATCAAATGGCGCGACACTAACCCTACACTTGATATTATGCCGTCACCAACTGACGCTGACATTCCATATTGACTTACCACCCACCCGATGTCAAGTAGATAAATAGGATAAAAAAAAGCCTTCACTCCTGCCGGAATGTTATACGTTCGGCTTTTTTTGTTGCTGAGAATTTTTCTGCGCTTCTGGCTTGAAAAATTTTACGCAACAGTGGATAAGTTTTTTTGCGAATAAAAAAAGAAAAAGAAGATTTTTTCTATAATTAAAATTTATGAAAATCTGAAAAAAAGATGATTTCAGTGACGGAAGTGACGGTTTTCTACTATAACTTTTATAAAACACTATTTTTTAAAAATGCGCACATAAACCGCGACAAGTTTTTGAGCTGAAGTCGAAGTTATTTTCCGTCACTATCGTCACTATACACCGTCAGTATGTTTAGTATGTTTTGAATGACTTTTGGGACACTTTTTGAATAAAAAAAAGCATGTAACCCTTCTTCTTTTTACCCACTTCTTTTTTTATCTACTTTACTCCGGCTTATCTACTTCAATTTTTGAGACAAAATATGCATTCGTGTATGAAAAAAATTAAGACCGAACGGCTCGGTCTTTTTAGTTATCTACAATCTGTGCAGGGGATTTATCCCTAATAATCAGATTGGAGGAATCTTTATGTCTAAAATTTATGGTTACTCAAGAACCTCAACACCTCAACAGCACGGTGACAGGCAACGTCTCGCGCTGCTCAATTTTGGTGTTCCTGATAACAATATCTTCACGGATCAGCAAAGTGGCAAAGACTTTAACCGTCCGGCTTACAAACGGCTTCTACGTAAGCTTAAAGTTGATGACACTCTCGTAATTAAAAGTATCGACCGTCTTGGAAGAAACTATTCTGAGATTATCGAACAATGGCGCATTATCACTAAAGAGAAAAAAGCCGCTATTGTAGTGCTTGATACGCCGCTTCTCGATACAAGGCGCGAGAAAGATATTATGGGTACGCTCATCGCTGATCTTGTTCTTCAGATTATGTCTGCATTTGCACAAATTGAACGTGACTTCATAAAACAAAGACAGACTGAAGGTATTGCGGCTGCTAAGGCTCGTGGTGTCAAATTTGGTCGTCCTGAAATACCTTTACCTGATAATTTTGATAATGTTCAACAACAATGGCTCAGAGGCGAAATATCTGCAAGAAAGGCAGCTAAAATTCTTGGTGTTTCTCACGTTACTTTTATTAATTGGGCGAGAAAAAACTCATAATATACTAAAACTTGCCATTTTTATAGTGCCGTTGCAAGGCGGCATTTTTTA
>CAZORJ010000033.1:0-6315 GCA_964582425.1 uncultured Candidatus Saccharibacteria bacterium | reverse complement strand
TGTGCTATAATATTTGTATGACCGCTAGTAAGTTAAAGAAGCGATTTTATTTCGTGGCTGCGAAATATTTTCGTTTTTTTGCAAATCGGGCATTCCGTCGCTGGCACCCTAGAGTCATTGCGATTACTGGGTCGGCCGGGAAAACGACGATGCTAAATCTCCTAGAACACGAAATGGGCAAGAAGGCTCATTATTCGCATGACGCGAACTCAGCGTTCGGGATTTCTTTTGATATTCTAGGATTAAAGGGCGTCAGAGGATCAAAACTCCGCTGGCTGTGGCTCTTTGCCGCCGCGCCGTTTTGTGGACTTTTCCGCCGCCGCAAACAACCGTTTTATGTGGTAGAAATTGATGGTGAAAGGCCACACGAGGCTGAGTTTCTCGCCGAGTGGCTAAAACCAGAGGTAACAATTTGGGTATCGATTGGTCTTTCGCACGCGGTCCAGTTTGAAAAAGTTGTGGAAGAAGGGAAGTTCGAGAATGTAAACGAGGCGATTACGGCCGAGTTTGCCAATTTACCGATTAACACTTCGAAACGTGTTTATATTGACGCTGATTCCAAGCTGATGGTAGAGGCTACCGCCAAGATTAAGGCTAAAGTGATTCCGATAAAGAAGTCAAATCTTAAAAAATACGTGGTTTACCCGGATTCAACTGATTTCACTTACGGCGACACGACTTTCCATTTCAATCATCCGGAGCCAAAGGACGTGGCCTTCAACCTGTTTGTGCTGCAGGATTTAATGAAGTATTTGAAGTTGCCATTTAACCCAGATTTCTCGGATCTCAAAGTTGCACCGGGCCGCAGTTCATACTTCGAAGGTAAAAAAGGCGTGCAAATCGTGGATAGCAGCTACAATGCGCACATGATTTCGATGACCTCGATTCTTGATATGGTGAAGCGCATGCATGCGGACCGCAAATGGCTGATTATCGGTGATATTGTAGACCAAGGCTCGATGGAAGGTAAAGAACACGAAAAACTCGCGAAACTAATTGCCGACGTGAAGCCGGATCGGGTAATTCTGGTGGGACGTCGCACTAAGGAATACACAGCACCGAAACTCAAAGAACTCGGCGTTTCAGCGGTAGCAACTACGGACCCGAGAAAAGCCCTTCAATATCTTGAGAAGAATATCACTGGCAAAGAGACTTTGATTTTTAAGGGGAGCCATTACCTTGAATGGATTATCGAGAAACTCCTCGCGGATCCAAAAGATGCGGCTAAGCTTTGTCGCCGCGAAAAGGCTGCCGTAGCACGCCGGAAGAGCTGGGGGCTGGATTCATGAGAAGACCAGAATTATACATAATCCACGGATGGACTTACACGGTTGAGCCTTGGAAAAGAACTCTGGAACTTCTTAAAAAAGCTGGAATTGACGTTAAAATGCTCCACGTGCCAGGTCTGACCGAAGAGAGTAGTAAAGAGTTCACGATTGATGATTACGTAAAGTGGGCGGACGAAAACATTCCGGATGGCGCGATTGCACTCGGCCACTCCAATGGTGGTAGGATTTTGATGAATCTCGTGGCTAAAAAACCAGAGAAACTGAAAAATCTAATTCTACTTGATGCGGCTGGAGTTTATGAAGTAACCAAGAAGAAAAAGGCCGTTGCAGCGCTAGCTAAACTCGGTAAACCATTTAAGAAGATTAAGTTTATTGATAAAGCATTTCACCGCCTCACCGGCACTACGGATTACTCGAGAGCGCCAGAGAATATGAAAAAGACACTCGCGAATATGATTGATTCTGATAAGAATTTGAAATTTGAAGATGTAAAGGTCAAAACCTACATCATGTGGGGCAAGAATGACACGATTACACCACCGCGCCACGCCGAATTAATGCATGCCGGAATTCCGGATTCTGAGCTGAAGATTTACGCCAATTGGACACATGCGCCGTATATTTCGAACCCAGACGAGTTAGCAAAGGCAATTATTTCGTTAATGGCGAGGATTTTGAAGTGAGTCACAAATATTTAGGGTTAGCGGCAAAAAGAAAAGGAGCGTGGAGAAGTCTCTTCGCGCACGGCTCAAAATACGATTTAAACCATTTGAAGATTTATTTACAGGAGAGATATCAGGGTGAGGCGATACTCGCGAAGAATGGTCGCTCGGCGCTCGCCATAGCACTAATGGGTTACTTTGATAAGGGTGATAAGGTACTGGTAAACGGCTTTACCTGCTATGCAGTATTTGAGGCTGTAAAGGCGGCCGGATTAGAACCGGTGTTTGTGGACATCTCGAAGGAAGATTTGAATTTTACAACTAAGACTCTAGCGGCAGCTATGGTTGATGGTGTAAAGGGAATAATCGTCCAGAATACGCTCGGAAACCCAGTTGACATGAAGGCAGTTGAAAAGTTTGCCGAAGAAAACGGACTTCTAATTATTGAAGATTTAGCACACTGCGTTGGGGTAAAATACGCCGACGGTCGCGAGGCTGGTACGGTGGGAGTCGCGGCGGCGCTTTCGTTTGGTAAAGATAAATCGATTGACACCGTAACTGGTGGCGCGGTAATCTTCCGCACCCCGAGAAGAAACAAGATTAAGGTGCCTAGCTTAGCTCCGAAAAAATCTGATAACGCTAGGGCCCGGGTTTATCCGATGCTTTCGGCGATTTGCCGTGGAATGACCTATGTACATCTTAGCGGTGTTTTCATGCGGATGTTTATAAAACTTCACTGGATTGAGCGTTCGGCGGATAATAAACTAGATCTCAGTGTAAAACCTTCAAAATTTGAGGCCAAGCAGGCTTTGAAACAATTAAGAGAACTAAAGCCTGGCGCAAAGCCGCTTCGTGAGTTTTATTTAGTGAATAATCGCGATGAAGTATTAGCTAAACTCCGTAGAGCTGGCTGCTACTTCGATGGTTTTTGGTACGAGAAGCCGGTTTCGCCAGCCCGTTATTATAATAAAGTGTACTTCCCAGAAGAGGCCTGCCCGGTGGCCGTAGAAGTGGCTGAAAAAATCGTTAATCTTCCAACTCATTATCAAAAAGAAAAACTTGAAACCGCCAAAAGGATTATAAAGGAGTATCTATGAGTTTTAATGAAATCGTAAAAAAATACCCCGAAGCCAATTTCTTGCAGTCCCCTGAATACGGGAAGATGAATGAGCTCTTAAAGGACAAGGCGATTCAAAGTGATTTTGATGGCAAAGGCCACGCTCTAATGATTGTAAGAAATGCTAAACGTGGGCGTTACCTTGAGATTCCATGCGGTCCTTTGACCGATTGGAACGATAAAAAGGCCGTGAAAGCAGTATTTGATGAGATTATTAAGACCGGGAAAAGTGAGCACTGTGTTTTTGTGCGCGTAAGACCACAACTAAGGGCTACTGAAAATAATTTAAAACTACTGGCCGACTTGGGACTCAAAAAATCACCAATGCATCTTGCGGCCGAGCATACGGTAGTACTAGACCTGACAAAATCTGAAGACGAGCTCCTTGCCGATATGCGTAGACAAACTCGCTATGAGGTGCGACGTTCGTTGAAGCAGGGGATTACGGTAACGAAGGACGACTCGGAGGAGATTTTCAAGGAATTTCACCGCGTGCAATCCGAGACGGCGAAGCGCCAAGGCTTTGTACCGCCAAATCTGAATACTTTACTCGCTGAGAGAGAAGCCTTTAAGGGTAACATCAATATTTATGTGGCAAAAACTGCCGAAGGTGAGCCAATTGCTTATGGCATGATTATTAAGAGCGGTAAAGAAGGCGACTATTACGAGGCTGCTTCGACCGATTTAAACCGCAAACTGCCAGGCGCATATGCTTTACTCTGGCAGGCCATTAAAGATTTGAAGGCGGAGGGCTATGAAAGATTTAATCTGTGGGGTATCGCGCCACCAAACCAACCGAACCATCGCTACGCCGGTGTAACAACTTTTAAGACTGGTTTTGGCGGCGAAGTGGTTGAATATGTGCCGGCGCACGACATCGTGCTTTCGAAGGTTGGCTACCTCAAAGATTATATGGTTGAGTCGATTCGTAAAAAGAGGAGACACTTATGAGTGATTTAAGAGTAGAAGACGCGGCAAGCCGCGAAGAATGGGACAATTTCGTCAAGTCGCACGAGGAATCAAACTTTTTGCAATCGTGGGATTTTTATGAGTTCCATGCGTCGCGCGGCAAAAAAATAGTGAGACGCGTATTTTATGATGAAGATAAAATAGTGGCAGTTTATGCCGGTGTAGTGGAAACTGCAAAGCGTGGTACTTACATGGCGATTGCTGGCGGTCCAATTTTAGATTGGGCTAGTAAGAGTTTAGTGAAAAAAGTTTTTGAAGATATCAAATCTGAGGGGAACAAAACTCACTCCGCCTTCGTGCGCGTACGTCCACAACTACCACTTTCTGACAAATCATTGAAGCTCATGAGTGAACTGGGACTAAAGAAAGCACCGATGTATCTTTCAGTAGAATACGCTGGCGTGCTAGATCTTAGAAAAACCGAAGAAGAGATTCTAGCTGGGGCTTCGCAAGGATTTAGGAGAAAACTCCGCAAGGCCGAGAAGGCTGAAATTACCGTTGAAACGACAAATGACCCAAAGATCGTAAAGACTTTTTATGAGCTAGAGGTAAAGCACGCAAAGCGCCAAGGATTCGTGGCGTTTTCGGAAAGCTTCCTCACTAAACAGTTTGAAGCGTTTGCTAAAAATGACGAAGTTCTGATGTATACTGCTAAGAAAGATGGTGAGATTTTAGCGCAAAATTTCATGATTTTTTACGGACCGGAAGCCAGCTACCATTATGGCGTTTCGTCGGATCTCGGCACCAAATACTCTGCGGCGCCACTACTCCATATGGAAGCAATGCGGGAAGCCAGAGAGCGTGGCATTATCCGTTATAATTTGTGGGGAATTGTCGGATTAGATGAGATAAAACATCGCTTTTATGGCGTGTCAGAATTTAAGCGCTCGTTTGGCTGCGAAGAATTGAAATACACTCCGGCGCATGATTTAGTCTTAAAACCAACTAAATATCATCTAACAAAAATCGTTGAAACTGCCCGCAAAAAAATCCGCCACGTTTAAACCAAACGTGCTATAATAAGCATAAGTAATAAAGGATTTTTTATGGCACATATAAACCGTAGATTTATCGACAAGCACTGGCTTGTGTTTATCGTTCGTGGTGGGCTCGCGGGTATATTTGGGTTCTTCACGATGTTCGGCGGGTTTACCGATCTCGAATCAGTTTTAGCTATCATTAGTGTATTCCTACTTGCCATGGGCATTGTCGACTCGGTTGGTGCACTTTATAGTTCAACCAAAAAGCATGGCTGGATTAATTCAGTCATCGATGCCTTGATTGATGTTGCTGCAGCATTACTACTGTTGTTCTTCGCACGCGAAGATATCATCGCCGGCCTCATCATTATCGCCGCCTACACCTTTATTTCTGGTATTATCGATATTTTGCACGGCTTCCTTTCAACCGTCGATCCAACCGACCGCTTCATCCGCATTCTCTGCGGTATGCTTGGTTCCATTATGGGCTTTGTCATCTTGAACGCCGGTAACTTTGAGCTCACAGTCTTTATCCGCTTCTTCGGTGCATATCTCCTCATCGTTGGTATCACCAGCTTGATTTACGGTGCACATAACCGCGCTCAAGACATCGAGGATAGAGAAGCTCGTCGCGATATTAAGAGAGTTGCCACTAAAAAATCCACAAAGACTAAAACCACTAAAGCTAAAAAATCCACCAGAACCGCCAAGAAAAGTAAATAACTTGTGTTATAATTAAATTTCAAGGAGGACAAAAATGTCTGTCAAGAAGGCAATTATTACTGATGCCGGATTTGCGAGCCGGTATCTACCGATTACAAAAACTATACCTAAAGCAATGATACCGATGGGCGCAAAGCCAGTAATGCAACTCTGTGTGGAAGAATGTGCTGAGGCTGGAATTGAAGAAATTGTGATAGTCGCAACCCCAAATACGATGGGTCGTCAGATTTATGACGATTATTTTCATAATCAATCCGAAAACGTAAAGGCTTTGCTCGAAAAGCAGGGCAAAATGGAGCGTTTTGAGCCGGTTGAAAAGGTTTTAAGCCTACCAAAAATTACTGTGATTGAGCAGGATTCAACCTTGCCTTATGGCAATGGTTCACCAATCCTTTCTGCTAGAAGTTTTGTCGAGAATGAAGAGGCCTTTGTAGTGCTTTATTCAGATGATTTAATTTTTGGTGAAGGTGATGTAAAAACTTTGATCGAAACTTATGAGCAAAACAAAAACGCTAAAGCCGTAATTGCCGCCCAAGAAATGCCAGAGGAAGTCTGGAATAAATACGGCATGATTG
>CAZORJ010000032.1:0-6325 GCA_964582425.1 uncultured Candidatus Saccharibacteria bacterium | reverse complement strand
CCCGTATGGGCGAGTGGCGGAACTGGTAGACGCGCTAGACTCAAAATCTGGTGATAGCAATATCGTGGGGGTTCGATTCCCCCCTCGCCCACCAAGATTACACGGGAAAATTTCAGAGGTAATTTGAAATCCCGTTATTTTATTGCATGATTTAACTCTATGAACCGAAAAATTGGTGCATTTGTAGATTCAAATATATTGCTTTTGAAGTCTATTTTTTTCTGCTTTAAATATTTAAAATTGGTGCACGACAAATTTTGAAACTATAAAAAATGGTGCATTCTAAACGATATAATTTCATGCACCATTTTTTATTATTAGTGAATATAACAATTTTCTAGATCATCATCGATTTCTAGAAGATTCTTACCATTGAAACATGGGACTTTGAGTACTTCCTCTGGCGTTTTAGCAGTGCCAATGACTACGCCATTATCTGTACCTTTATTCTTAAAGAGCCAGATGCTGATTCCTGTCTCAATATCATGGTTAAGAGAGCATTCAACGTCGTTTTCAAAACACTCTACATGATAATGATCGCCTTTGTAGTCAAATGATATTTCGTGGTTAAGACTTAGCGCCTCAATATATTCATTGGTATGATCGTAATGTTCGGTCATAGGCTTATTCCTTTCAAAAATTTCTTATACTTATTATACAGCTTTTCATCAATAATATGATTTCTGCCGTATGCGATGACATCTGGCTCGGATTGCCTTAAACTATTATTGTCGAAACGATGAATATGTAGACTAAGTACATGTTTGTGCTCACCATATTCAATATCAAATAGGGGTTTTCTGTCTTCGCCGTATTGTCTAATTATATTAAACTTGCCTTTTTCATCGAGTAAAATATAGGCTGTTCCTGGAGTATTAGATCTCGGTGGTAATGATGATCTTTCGGATTTATTGACCTTTTCTAAGACTTTGATGCCGTACATTTTCTTGCCGGTATCTTCCCACCCTTGTTCCGAGAACCCCCCTGTTTCAAGGAACGCACCCGTACTACCCACGGCGAAGCCTTTCACTGAGCCTCTGGGAAAAGCTTTTATAATATACGATGTTATCGTATAACTCATCCAATTCCGGAACTGGACCTCCGCAAATAATAAGGTGAGACGGGTGAAGAATATCTTGGAGAATGATAACTCCATCAATAAATGTTTCGTGGCTAACAAAATTCATCATTGACCCATTCGTCGAGATGGCAATCGAAGAATAATCGGGTAGGCCCTCCAGACACCAGCTGAAGTCATCTAAATAAGCAAACGATGCAACCGGAATCACGTCGATACCGTTTTTTTGAAAACAATAGTCCATAGTGCGGTTACGTCCTACGTTGTACTTTCTTTCAAATCGGCTCATATTCCGGTAAGCTGAAAAATCCGTACCAATAACACATTTTGCCATGCGATAGTACGGAAGGTATTTATCGAAATTGTTATAAATTCTTTCGAAATGATCATCCGGCGAAAAATGGTCAACTCCGAAGTTCTCTCGGTCTTTACGAGCTAAGAACTCGCTGATTGATATCATATTGACCGGCAGAGCTTGCGTGGGCTTAATTAGCGGGTATTTCTCGTTCCCAACTAATTCCGCACCGTTTAAATAGTTAATAATTCGAGCCTCGCGCTCTTTATAAGATTGGGCCATGGGCCTCCTTTCTTATTAAGAATTAATAATTTGGAGACATAACCCGCTCAAGTTTGTAAATATTGTCAATATAATATATAATGTCAACATACTCGTGAACGGGTATAGTCGTTGCGCATTCGGATTAAATTGCATGTGAGCCGAATGCGCATTTTTTTAACTCCGCACTCCGCAGACATAATCTACAGATAAAACAACACTGGGAGAAAAGTAACACTTTTGCCCACCAGTGTTTTGTGCGTTATTATTGGCCATGAAGGCGTAAATACATTAATTGCGGCAATTTCTCGCCGCTATACCTCCATTCCTACTTAATCGTAGCACACATTGAAGTTTTCCACAAGACGATATCGCTTAATAATTTCCCGAGTAAAAAAATACCGAGTGTGTCATTTTACACTCGGTAGATGATTTAACTAAAATAGCCTTTACTCGGCAAACTTAAGCGTTTTATTCTGTATCACTAGTGACGTCCTAGCACAAAAC
The DNA here is from genome assembly GCA_964582425.1 of uncultured Candidatus Saccharibacteria bacterium. GTDB lineage: Bacteria > Patescibacteriota > Saccharimonadia > Saccharimonadales > Saccharimonadaceae > Nanosyncoccus. Next base: position 4,184 of record CAZORJ010000032.1, on the reverse strand, counting down.
TTAGGCCGAAAGGTCTTTTTTGATTTTACAAAAACCTGGTAAACCCAGCCTTTGTCAGTCTTTTATAAGCCATCAAAACGTCACTTGGGATTTCTACCGGTACCTGGAAACCGACCTGCGCGTAAATGATTAATCTTTCAATATCGCCAACCATTACGTTGATTTCTCGTTTTAGGTCCTTTTTGGAAATGTATTCTTCCATCGGGACTTTTTTCACGGCCACGTGCCATTTTACTTCCGGCCACTGTTTCCTGGCAGTCGCGAGCGCACGCTTTGCCATATGTGGTTTACAAACAATAATACCAGTTTCTACAGCAATACCCTCTTTGGCTAATAGTTTACGAGTGAAAGTGAAATTTTCACCCATATTAGAGGCCTTCTTTTCAATCAAAACCTTATGTTCTGGCGCACCCAGCTCAATGCATTTTTTAGCAAAAGTCTTCCCCTCGGTACGGTGCCAAATTCTTCTAGTAATCTTACCAAAACCGCCACTACAAACCACAATTGGTGCCATTTTTTCGGCGTATAATTCCGCAGCGAGCACTGGGACCATTAAATCATGGCCACCCATCACTAGTAGAAAATCGGCTGGTCCATCTGGCGCTTTGTGTCCAGATAAAAAGTTGTATATAATCTTAGCGTCCGCCAGAATCTTCTCGTCCATACCCATATTATACCAAGATGTGATATGATTAAACTATGAAAATTGCAATGTTTTCTGACTGCTACCTTGACCTTGTCGGTGGCATTGTTTCTACGATGAATACTGAAAAAGCTGAACTGGAAAAACGTGGTCACACCGTTGAGATTTTTTCTAGCGCTTACCCGCGCTCAAAGAAAGTTAAGGCCGAAATGGCCAAGAATAACATCTTTCCGGTGCCAAGTTGTAAACTGTTTTTCCGCGGCGCCACACCTGTGGCACATCGCCCAGCCATCATTGAGAGGTGGCTTTTAAAGCATCATCCAGAACTAAAAGATTTTGACGTTTTTTACGTGCACTACGAAGCGGGTTGTTCTATTGCGGGGCTTCGTCTTGCGAAAAAACTTGGGATTCCGTCCGTACAGGTCATGCACGGCCGCGAAGATATCGGCGAAGACAAGTTAATTCCGCCTGGTTTTCGTACTTTTGTGGCGGCGAACCTAAACTGGTTCCATTCCTGGTATTTACCACACACTCACAAAGTAAAACGTGACGATTATTTGGCAAACAACATCGCTAAAGCCAAAATGTGGACCTTAATGGTGAATCACGCTAACTATGCTGACATCGTGGTGACTCCGTCCGAGCATTTTAAACAAAAACTCGTCCATTATGGCGTAACGAAAAAAGTTGTTCCGCTCCATCATGGTTTGGCCGAAAAAAGAATTGCTGGCACCATCAAGCCAAAAGAGTTAAAACCGGGCGAGACGCTAAATATCATTTGGCATTCCAGAGTTTCTGGTGAAAAACGCCCGTTTGTTTTCCTTGAAGCGCTAGACATTTTACAAAAAGACTACCACAAGAAAAATTATTATTTGAACGCTTACGGCCCAGGACCAGATCTAAATCGCGCCATTATTTATGCCAAAGCCCACCGTCTAAATGTGAAGTTCCATGGTGGTAAACCATTTGATACAGTCTGGGAAATGATGCAAAAATCTCACCTGGATGTCCTAATTTCTACTTTTGACACATTCGGTATGACTTTAATTGAAGCTGAAGCTGCCGGCCTCCCTTCGTTAATCGTTGATGAAGACATGAAAGAGATTCTTCCGCCGAACAGTTACTGCTTAGCAGATGGGACTGAAGCGGAAGACATCGCAAAAGCGCTTAATGACCTTTTGGAACACCCAGAACGCATCAAAAAAATGAGCGAGATTTTGGTTGAGTCTCGCCCGAGATTAAATATCAAATATAAAATTGACGCGCTTGAAAAAATCTTTAAGGAGCTAAATAAATGAAAAAATATTTTGCCGACATTTTAACATTTACCCGCATCATCCTTTCAATCATTTTAATCGTGATTGCAGTGGTACCGAATGATTCCAAAGATTTAAACTGTATTGCATTCTTCCTTTTTGTAATTGGTGAGTTAACCGACGCTTTTGATGGCACTTGCGCGACCAAGTGGCCATTTCCAAAGAATAAAATTCCAAAATACCGTAAGTATGCTGCTGTTTATGACATGCTAGCAGACGCATTACTCGCGGCCGGTCTCGCACTCTTCTTTATTAACAAGATTAATCTCGTGGTTGGCCTTACGGTTGGCGTTGTTTATTCTGTGATTGCAATTTTAATTGACTTCATTGTCTATGGGAAACTCCTTGGCCACCCGGATACCTGTACCGAGAATTCTTTAATGAAAAAGAATTTTGATCTTGCAAAAACTATTATTCTCACACGTCGTAATGTTTACCTTGCACTTATTTTCACCGCGACTACCGTCACGCTTTATGATTCTAGCTGGCCACTGGCGGTCAAAATCACTATTACGGCGATTGCTGTAGCTATCTGTGTCGCACTTTGGATCTTCCTTGCCCAGCGTCGTCACAACATTTCTCGCGATGCGGTCGATATTGAAAAAAAGCTTTCCAAAAAATCTAAGAAGACTGCTTAGCGAATAAAGCCGCAGTCGATGCCTTTAAAAAATTATCTGGATTAAACAAATTCATCGCGGTAATTTTGGCGGCCATCTCGCCACTCCAAATTGTAATCGGCGAATAGCCAGTCTTATCAATCGGCACCACATTAACATTGCCATTTTTTGCCACCAACATTTGTCCGTCATGCAATGTGATGATTGATACCGGGTAACTTAAGGTGAACTTATGGATATTTTCCGCGACCTGCATCAATGATTGCGTGAGGAGTAGTACCTTCGGATAGTACACCGCACGAAAAAGTTTCTGTAGCTGCGCCATCGAAGCAAAGATAATTAAGTTCTCATTCATTAATACGTGTTCCGGTGCTGAATTAATCAAATTATCAACGGCATCTCTCGTAATCACGATTTTGCCAGTCTTACAGATGTTATTAATTGCTTTTTCCGTAATTGAATTCTTGGAAAAATCGCCAATTAGTAAATTATAATCCGCACTTTCGACCAATTCCTTGAATTTTTCTGTATCATCAAAAGATCCGGAATCGGTTGATTCTAAAAAAATCAAATTAGGTAATGGCGGTAGTTTATTCTTTAAAGCGTCTGGCAAAACGGTTTTGACATCCACCGGATAATTATTGCTAAAGTATTCCGAAATCTTTGCGCTAGTGTGAAAATTCTGTACGTTCCCGCCAATTACATTCACAACACTCTTAGTTTGCTCCGCGATATTCCAGTACAAATCCTCGTAGGGATTATTATTGATTTTATGCATAAAATCCATTAGAACTCCAATTCGATACTAATTGGGCAATGGTCGGAGCCCATTACGTTTTCGTATATTTCAGCTGACTTCAAATTCTTTTTTAGGGTCTCAGAAATAAAGAAATAATCAATGCGCCAGCCAACGTTATTTGCGCGTGCTTGGCCCCAATGGCTCCACCAAGTGTAACGTACGGCATCCGGATTAAGTGCGCGGAAAGTATCAATAAATCCGGCATTAATGAGTTTAGTAATTCCCTGCCTTTCCTCATCCGTAAAACCAGCCGAATGATGATTGTTGTTTGGTCTTGCGATATCAATTTCTTCGTGCGCCGCATTAAAATCACCGCACGTAATCACCGGCTTAGTTTTCTCAAGTTCTTTTAAATAATTCAAAAACTCTTTGTCCCACTTTTTCTCGCGAAGCGTTAACCTCTCTAACTCATTTTTTGAATTTGGCGTATAAACATTAACTAGGAAAAAGTCTTCAAATTCCGCTGTTAACACGCGGCCTTCCGTTAAAGGATTACCAAATTCGTCCGACATATCAACACTAGTAGGTAAAAAGTTTTTTACAGAAAGCGGTTTTAGCTTAGTGAAAATCGCGGTACCAGAATATCCTGGACGCTCGGCTGAATTCCAGAGTTCCTCATAATTCGGAAGATCAACTTCTGCTTGACCTTGCTTAGCCTTAGTTTCCTGAATACATAAAATATCTGGACTATATTCATCAACAAACTTTGTGAAAGCGCCTTTATTTAAAACTGCACGTAATCCATTTACGTTCCAAGAAAAGATTTTCATGCGTACCTCCCGCGGTCAATGTCACGCTTTTTAATTGTT
>CAZORJ010000031.1:0-6662 GCA_964582425.1 uncultured Candidatus Saccharibacteria bacterium | reverse complement strand
GAATTGACTTATTGGAAAATACCCTGATGTTGGGAAAGATTGAAGGCAGGAGGAGAAGGGTAACTCTGCTGTTACTCTTGGTTACGAAAAACTTGATGGTAAGATCCCAGGCTGTTATCAATATGACGGTCAGGTAACCATTGAGGTTAAGATTCACAAATCTGTAACTGCTAAGCTCGCTAAGACCGTTCGTATTAAGGGCCAAAAGGGCTGGAACGAATCTGTTAAGGCTAAGATTGGTGAAGAAGTTGAGTTCCAAATTGAATATGTGAACCTCACTTCTGCTCAGGTTGATAACGTGATGATTCGCGATATTCTTCCTAAGAACCTTGAATATGTCAAAGATTCTACTGTCCTTTACAACTCTAACTACCAAAACGGTACTAAGGTTGTTGAGAATACTCTTACAACTACTGGTATCAATATCGGTAGCTATGGTGTAAATGGTAACGCTTACGTTCGCTTTACTGCCAAAGTTGTTAATAATAGTCTTGCTTGTGGTAACAACCAACTCGTTAACTGGGCAAACGCTACTGTTAACTCTAAGGTAGTTAAGGATGACGCTTCTGTCATGGTTAACCGTGACGATGCTCAATGTCATGAACAACCAACCCCACCAACTCCACCAACTCCTCCAGAAATCCCAACTACTGGTGCTTCTGAAGTGACCGCATTGGCGCTTGGTGCTGGTTCTGTTGTAACCGCTGCTGGTTATGCAATTGCTAGCTGGAAGAAACGTTAATTAAAGGACCGCTTTACGCTAAGCCGTAATACGGCTTCTTGAAAGATCCCCATCAGGAAACTGGTGGGGATTTTTCGTATTTATTTTTTACAATATTTAAAATTCTTATGCTATAATTGTTGGTATGAATGCGTCATGCAATGAAGCTAAAAGGCCTCGTAAATGGTTTCTTTCTATTGTCGCTGCAATAATCGCAGTGGTGTCTTGTGCCTCGATTATGACACCGCATAGTGCGTATGCGGAACCGGAAGAAGAGGAACCAACTAATATTAGGGAAGAATGTATTTCTTCTGGCGCGGCAAAGTCGCTGGGTTGGATTGTTTGTCCAGTGATGCTCTTCATGGCCGATAGTGCTGAAGATATTTATGGATGGTTACAGGATAAACTTGAGGTAAATACGGATCTTTTGGACGAAAGTATGACTGGTGGCCAGGCTACTCATGATGCGTGGCACATATTCCAGGGTTTTGCAAATATTGCGTTCGGGATTCTTTTGATGGTCGTGGTTATTTCGCAGATTTCTGGTATTGGAATAACTAATTATGGGATTAAAAAGATTTTGCCGAAACTAATTGTGACTGCCGTTATAGTAAATATATCGTATTATCTATGTTTGATTTTAGTGGATGTTTCAAACATCGTGGGCAGTAGTATTCTGAATTTACTTACTAACATGGGGCCAGACTTACCGACCGAAGTAGCTGAAGCAAGTCCTTTGGCTTCGGCTGGTATGACGGCACTTACGGCAGTGCCAATTGCTTTGGCGCTAGTTGGTGGTGTAATTGCAGTGGTACTGAACCCAGCTATTCTTTTAGGTTTACTGGTTTCATTAATTGGTTTATTCATTTCATTGATGACGCTACTTGTGATGCTGTCAGCGAGAGAAGCGATTATTGTCGTATTGATTGTGGTGTCGCCGCTTGCATTCGTGTGTTATATGCTGCCGAATACTAAGAAGATTTTTGACAGGTGGCTGAAAATATCTGAAGGAATGTTGCTTCTTTATCCAGTTTGTGGATTATTGATCGGCGGTGGTAACTTCGTTTCAAAACTCCTAATGAATGCTGGACAAGCAACTGAAGGATTTGCTCCGGCATTTACGGCACTCTTAGTTGGCATTGTTCCAATCTTCTTTATTCCTACTGTAGTGAAGAAAGCATTTGCTGCAGCAGGCGATATTGGCGGAAAGATTGCGACGGCGGGTTCAAAGTTCCGTGGCAACGTGGAAAACCGTGCAAGGAAAGACCCACTGTATAAAGACATGCAAAGACGTGGTATGGAGAGACAGACCAGAATCAATGCTGGGCTTGATAAAGAAGGAAAGGCTAGAAAACTTAGTGGTCTCGGTACGCTTGTGCGCGGTGGCGAGAGAAATATTGCTGATGCGAGGGCACAGTTCTTGAAGGACCAAGTTGGCGGCAAGAGAGCAGAGTCTATGAACGGTGCTGGTTTTGAAGCAGCGCAGATTAATCAGCAAAAGGCCTTTGAAAAGGAAGAGCTCGGCGAATGGGTTACCCTTATTAATGATCAGACAAGAAATGGTGAAGATGAGACGAAACTATTTCAGATGTATGATGATGCAATGAGGGAAGGAAATAAGAGTAAGGCTGTTGCGGTGGCAAGGATTGCCGGCCGAAGAAAAGATACTGCTGCTAGATTCTTGGATAGCAAGATTACTGGTGCTGGTCTTGATGCTGAAGGTCAGAGGAATTTGTATAGAAGCAACGAAGAGAATATCGGCATTTTCTCTAGTGTTGCTAAGGAAGTGGCTACTGGAGAAAATAGCGGTTCGTATCGTGAATCGTCCCCTATTGGCTTCCAATTTGCTGCAAGTCATAACAGATACGCAGGAGTTGTTGGTGAAGATGGCAAACCTGTTGTTTCCACTGATTATAGTGATTGGGGTAAGCAAGATTCCGGTGCGTTGACTGGTACACCAAGTGGTGTTTCCAATGTTGGTCTTGCTACGAACAACTATATTACGAATACGAAAGAGCTTATGGGTGCTAAGAATAAAGCCCTTAATGAAATCGCCGCTGCGATGGCTGACCCAAGTAAGATTTCTGCTACCGAATTTAGTCGTTTGCAAGGCCTTGCCAAATTAGCTATAGAAAATAAAGGCGTTACTGGTACTTGGGATTCAACTAAGGAAGAGGTTATTACTAGAATTGCTGGCATGACTAGGTCGGATGTGCCTCCTAGGAGTGGTTCAGGTGGTGGTGGCGGTTCCGGACCAGATATGGATGTTCCACATTAAAAACTCGCACCCGAAAGGGTGCGTTTTTTTGTGAGACGAGGGGATTATTTAATCGCGGCTTGAATGACGTGATCAAAGAGGCAGGTGACGGTGAGTGGGCCGACGCCGCCGATTTTAGGTGTGAGAGCGGTAAGATCTTCGCGTTTTCGAATTGCTTCTTCAATGTCGCCGACAATGACGCCGCCTTCTGAAGCGGTGCCAGCATCAACGATAACAGAACCAGCGCGGATCATTTCGGTTTTAATTAATTCTGGAACGCCAGTAGCGGTAATAATAACATCATAATTAGTAAGTTCATTTAGGTCATCGCCACGATGGAAAACTGTGACATCGAGGCCAGAGTTTTTAAACATTCTTTCAAGTGGAGCGCCAACGAGTTTACCACGGCCGACGATAGCGATTCTTTTGCCATCTAATTTGATGTCGTAGCCGGTAAGGAGCCAATTGATGGCGGTGGCAGTAGCGGAATCAAAGTCGCTGTGGCTTGATAAACCATCAACGTCTTTTTCGGAAGCAATGAGATTGGTGAGTTCGTCGGTTTTTTCTTTCTCTGTGATGGGGAGTTGTAAAATCATGCCATCAATTTCCGTATCGGCGTTGGCTTCTAGAATTTTTTCACGAATTTCGTCGGAAGATTTGGCATCAAAAACGGTGACTTTGATGCCAATGTCATCTCCGTATTCCATTTTGAGATTAATGTATTTTGTGATGACGGGACTGTCACTATTTCTAATGATCAAAAGATGTGGCTTTTTATTCAAACCGGCGACTTGATGGCGTTGCCGTTCTTTAATAAAGCCGGCAAGTTCTTTCCCGTCTAGGATTTTCATGCGAGCTCCACTGGCTCTTGAGCTAGTCTAAAACCGTATTTTTCAAAAACTGTATTGACGATATGGTTTCTGGCAGCGGCGAGTTCGTTAAAGCTTTTAGCAGATTCATTAATGAGGACGAGCGAAGCTTTTGGATTAACGCGGATGCCGTAGAACAGTTGGCCAGAAAGACCGCACTGCTCGATGAGCCAACCGGCATTGATTTTAATACCATCGTTGCCACGATGAATTGGAATGCCGCGGCTAGTAATCGCGAAGACTTCTTCTTCTGTAATATAGATATTCTTGAAGAAGGAACCAGCACTGGCAATTTCTTTTGGATCTGGAAGCTTGTCAGCACGAATCGCAGAAACCATTTTGCGGACATTAAGTGGAGTGAAGACTGTTTCGTTGTGTTTGGTAATGTAGTCTTCAATTGAGTTATAAAACGGACGATTCATGCGACCGACTTCCATTTGCAAGCGAATAGCAATGATGAAGTAGCGGTTCTTTTCAGTGGAATTCATGATACTTTTACGATACGAGAAATGAAAATCTTCTTTGGTTAAAGTTTTATACTCGCCGGTTTCGGAATCATAGACATCGGCATTATAAAAAACTTGAGAAACGTCTTGGCCGTAGGCACCAATATTTTGAACTGGAGCGGCGCCAGCGAGCCCCGGGATTTTACTTAAAGCTTCAATGCCAGTGTATTCTTTTTTGCAAGCGTATTCAACGACGGCGTCCCATTCAGTGCCACCCATGGCAGTAATGATGCCGGGAGTGTCCGGATCTTCCGTGATACCGGTCATGATGTTCTTAATCAAAACACCATTAAAACCTTCATCATGTCCCAGAGTATTTGCGCCACTTCCGATTGGCACGGCTGGGAGATTTTGTGACTTAGCAAAAGCATAAGCGGAGGCAACGTCAGCTTTGTTTTCGACTTCGAGAACAAACCTGGCCGGTCCGCCAAGTCGCATGGTTGTTAAAGATGAAATTGGAACATTTTCGTGAATTCTCATAGATTAATTATATCACAAATAGAGATTACCGATTGGCACAGAAGTTATCTGGATCGACGTGATACTTTGGACTAAGAGCTTTAATGTTTTGTTTGACTTTTGCGACAAATTCTGGGTCGTGTTTGGCGTCTTCGCAAATCACTTTTCTTAAGTCTTTGGTGGTTAGTTGAATTTTAGATAATGCTGATTCGGTGAGGTCGGCTTGGCCGTAGCCGAGAGCACTTTTGATTTCTTCGTCGGATTTACCTTTGGCTTGCCAAATGCTGTAGATTTCTTGACGGCCTTTTAGAACATTTCTTCTAGCGAGGTCTTCGATGCGAGTTTTATAAGCTTCGTCCTGATGTTCGGCGGCCCAAGAGTCAGCGGTGGCGTCTAATGCGTCTTCTAGGAGTTTGCCGCGGACTTCGCTGTAGGAAGTTTTCTTTTCGCCAGGACGTTTTTCTGGGTGAGCGCCGTAGCCAATCCAGCCATCAACTTTGCCAGCTAGCATGACTGGGTCACCAGCGCGGTCAACCATATCGGGGTTTTGCTCTTTGATTTTATTTAAAATTGCATAAGTTTTTTCAAGGTCTTCTTCGGAACAGTAGAGAACTAGAGTGTCATCACGTTTGCCGCCATCATTATCAAATTTGAAATAAAAAGGCATATCTTTTTCGTCAAAGGCATCAACGAGAAGGTTGGCGGCTTTATAAATGTCTTCGTTGGCGAGATTGAGATACAAGCGATGTTTGGTCTCGCCAGGTTTTTCAGAACCCGTTTTACCGCGTTCGGATAGAATGTGAGTCCAGCCGTTTTCTTCATGTTCCCAATCATTATGATCAAAGACTTTTTCAATTTGTGCAAAGGTTTGGTCATCATAAGAGCGTTTAGCGATTTGTTTTAACTCGTAAACGCTACTAGCATCTGGACAGTTTTGAAGGAAGTTTTTGATGTATTTTTGTTCGGGAGTGGCGTTGGCATTATCAATATTAAGGTAAGATTTTTTCCAGCGCTCAAACATTTTTTTACGAAAGGCATCGCGGTCGGCAAGGTTTTCGGGCGAATCTTTTTTCTCGCCTTTGTGAGCGTACTGAAGATTATTGTAGAGTTGGCCGACGGGTTTGGCGTAGGCATCAATGATCTCGCCAAACTTTTTTGGATCATCTAGGGGGCTTTCTAAATGCGTAAAAATGGATTCAGATTCGGCGGTTTCAGGAGAGCGGGTTGGAGCTTCGGCTAGTGGGGTGGTAGGTGCTTCTTCGGCGACAGTGTTCCAGCCGTTGTAGCCAGCTTCAACGGGTTTTTCGAATTCTTCGTAGAGTTCGAGACGGCGGCCGTAGAGTTTTTTCTTTAGTGAATCAAGAGAGTCTTTGCAGAGCTTAAAAGCCTCTTCATTGTTTTGGGCTTGGACTCCGTTTAGTAAAGCTTCTTCTAGAGGTTTTAACTCAAAGGGAGTAGGACAGGCTCTTAAAAGATTTTCAATATCGTCTGGGTTGGCGCCACCTTGGCCGCGGCCATTCATCCAGGCGAGGAGTGAACCTTCAACGCCGGAATCAATAGTATCAAAAACTTTTTCTTTGCCATCAAGATCAAGTGGGGAAGCAACGCCACGGAGAATTTTCTTTTCTTCGGCAATATCTGGTTGTTCTGGCATCTGCGGTGCTTTTTCGTGCATACTTTTATTATAACAGAAAAGCCTAAGCGTGATGATTCTGGTGGTCTAGGGTTGATTATTTGTTTGGTTTACGATAAAGAAGCTCTGAAAAAGATATAAATCCGGATTCTTATTGTATAATAAGAGGAAGAAAGGTAATACTATTGCAAAAAAGGATGTGGTGGCAGAGAATAAA
>CAZORJ010000030.1:1929-6840 GCA_964582425.1 uncultured Candidatus Saccharibacteria bacterium | reverse complement strand
TTCCAGAATTGCAAGACCGTCACATCGTGGCAGTATTCAAGAGTTTCCTTACGGAAATCTTTGTCAGTCAACATTCTTGAAATATCAAGGAGCGTTGTTTCTGGACGATCGAGGAGAGCGAGCAACGTATAACGAAGGATGTGCTCAAGCCTTGGGCCCCAAGAATCGCCGAACATACGTTTTAGAACGCCAATTACTTCAGAACAAATGTTTGGTTTTTTAGCTGGATCGCTAACTTCTAGTGGGTTAAAGGCCACCGGGTAAGCTGTATCGGCCGGATTGAAGTATACTACATCTTTGATACGTGATTCCGGCACGAATTTAAGGTTGTCAATCGCAAAATCGCCATGCGGATCAATAATACAATAGCCTTGATTATAAAACAGATCAGAAAGCGCCATTAATTCCAGCAAACCAGATTTACCAGCGCCGGTTTGGCCAATAATATATACGTGACGTGAACGGTCGCGGCGAATCAAACCGAATTGATGATTAATGCCGCGGAAGTTCGTGAGACCGAAGGCTGAAATGTTTTCATCGTTCTCCATTTCGCCAGTGAGAACTGGGAGTTTGGCCGGTGGTTCGGCGGTCTTGGAGCTGGCCCAAACGATGTTTGGTGTTTCAACCGATGTGTGCGGTAAATGATAAACCGAGGCGAGCTCCGAAATATTAAGAATAAAGCCACTATCCGAGAACAAACGCATCTTGTATGCCGATAGTTCGTCCCTGCTAAACGTCCCGCCAACTTGCTTAAAGCCATTTAAGTTTGTGGAATTGAACTGCTTGAAGGTACCAACGAGCGCCTGCATATTTAGTTTTGCATCAATATCATTCTGGCCGAGATACGCCAAACGAATCTTTACTTCATAACCAAGCTTAGTGGCCTTCTCTTCTGCCTTACTAATCTGGGTTTTTGCCCGGTCCGAAAGCTCTACTTTTACTTCAGACGTGGTGCCACCGGCTGGCGGTCTTACCAATGCGCCAAGAATTTCGACAATGTAAGTCCAGTCAATTGTGCCGCCAAAGAGGGTCTTTTTGCCGGACTTTACGCCCTTTACCCACTTATCAGTCGTGTTTTTGTGCCAATCATCCGGAATTGGACGAGCGAGAATTTGAATCCACATTTCTTCGGTTTTTTCTGGGCTGAGTTTTGCGAGCGTACCAGTAATACCAGCTAGTGGATCAACCTCAAATGATTCAAAAGTTTTAATCGGGAGTGCTGAATTATCAATTAATGTGAGCTCCGCCGAATAACTAACCGGGTATTTCGTGCGGGAGTCAACGTAATCCTCATTCATTTTATAAATCTGCACGGTTGGATACTGTGAATAAATCTGCCCTTCTACGAAGCTTTGCAAAACTTTTGGCACCCAAACGTAAAAACGAATCTGTCCGGCTGTTGAAACGATTTCAAAGGACAAGTGTTCCTGTACTCCACCGGAGTTTTTAAGCTCTTGTTTGTCGCGGAGAATACCGTGAAGCGACGCAAACAGCTGTTCCGCCGCGAGCTCTTTTTTATCATTAGTGCGCGGGATTTCGAGCATCAAAAGTACAGAATCAACATTTAGAACTTTCAAAGTATTCAGTTTTTTGTAGTTTTTATAGGTAAAATAAGCCAAAATAGCAACGGCCGGAATCCAAAACATCGGCGTTAAAATGAAATGTATGACTTTATCCATAAGTATATTCTAGCATAAACTATGCTAAAGTATAAGAGTTCTTGTCGATTTTCTTAAACAATTTTTTATTCTGTAAATTCAGGAGAATGGTAGTCTCTTTAACTTTGCGGACGCGGAGAACCTGTTTTACGATCTCTTCACGGGTCAAAGGCGTCTCAGACTTCTCAAGAATTGAAGTGATAATTTCGGAGATAGTTCCCTTCTTGTAGCCCCAAGAAGAAAGTGCGTAAATACCGCGGCCGATTAAGACAAAACGTGAATCTTTAATTAGCTCATTGTGGATTGCCTGGACAGTCACATTCTTTCGCTTGAAATTAGAATCGGCAATTTCCTTAGCAATTTCTGAAAAATGCATTGGCTCTTTTTTAGCTTCAAGAATAACGAAAATCTTATCGCGGATATTCTTTGGGTTGACTGTTGGCCATTTTGCTAGTCCCCAAAGGCCGTTAAGCGTAGCTAACAGTTTAGAAATTGACGCAACGGCTTTAATATGGTCAGGATGCTCATAATCTAACTTATTGTCAAGCTCATCTAATGTCATCGGTGCTTTATTCTCGCGAATAACCTTCACGATCTCATCAGTCTTCATACGAATGGTCTTCTCATCACCGTATTCAGCGATACCAATCGCAGCATTATACTTATCGTTCTCTTCTACTACAGATAAAGCCTTGGAGAAAGTCGCAATAAAATAAATGCCAGTTCTTTCGGATGAAGTGGCGACTCTGCCGTATACTTTATCGGCAAGATCGGATAGTTTAGCGACGCGACCCATTTCGGTAAGGTTGCGAATCAAGATTTTTTCAGCTGCTGCAAGTTCAGGGATTTGATTATCTTCTGCGGAAATTTGAAGACGGATTAGAATTGCCTTTTCGAGTTGGCGAACACGCTCGCGTGTGATCGATAACATTTCACCAATTTGTTCAAGTGTTTCTTTTTTACCATTTAGACCGAAACGGCGAGAAATGATTTCTCTTTCACGTTTCTGTTCAATGATTTTTAGGCTGCCGGAGATTGCTTTTTTTAGGATTTCCGCATTTTGGTCCATCAGTATTATTCCTTATTCCATCCCTGTTATTACTGTTAATAATGCTTATAATAACATAGTTTTAACTAAATGTCAACTATGAAATGTTTTATTTTCTATCATTATTGTAGCACATTTTTTTCATTTGTGAAAAAAAATGCTAAAAGTATAGCATTTATGGTAAAAACCTTGTAAAACTAGGATTTTTTAGAAGTCTTGGTTGACTTCTTTGCACGGGTTTTAGAACGGCCACCACGCACACCTCTACGGGTAGCTTTTGGTTTATTCTTAAGAAGCTCTTCAGCCTGTTCACGGGTAAGTTTCTTTGGATCCATCTCTTTAGGAACCTTGACGTTATTGCGCCTACCTGGACCCTTTACATACGGACCGTACGCGCCGTTAATAATCATAATATCGTCCCAATCCGCGATGATGGAATTCACCTTGGCTTCGTAAAGTGGCAAAGCTTCTTCAAAGGTCACAGTATAAGGGTCGTGCTCTTTCATTGGAATATTATACTTACCAGCCTTAAGATACGGACCAAACGGGCCATTTGCCGCGATAATCTCGCTACCATCTTTAGCGGTGCCAAGTACGCGCGGCAAGGACGGAAGTGCTAATTGCTTAATAGCTTGTTCTAATGTCACAGTCTTCACAGATTTACGCTTTGGCAATGGCGCAAAGCGTGGCTTTTCACCGGCTTCCTTCTCGTTGTCGCCGAGTTGGATAAACCCGCCGTTCTTCCCAACCTTCGCATAAATCGGTTTACCAGTTTCTGGGTCATGACCGAGTAGTTTGGCATTATTGTAACGTTCAGCGCCATTCGCCACCGAAACGGTGTCACGGAACGGACCATAAAAATCCTTCAGCATCTTCACGCGCTCAAGTTTAGCTTCAGCTACAAGATCAAGATCCTTTTCAATGCTTGCTGTAAATTTATAATCAACAATATTCTTAAAATTATCAACTAAGAATTCTGCCACCAATTCACCAATTGGAGTCGGCACGAGTTTACCCTTGTTGGCGCCGTATTTTTCTGATACAGTTTCACGGGTAATCTTGCCCTTTTCAGCTCTAATCTCAACAATTTGGCGACTCGAACCTTCGCTTTCGCCTTTCACGACATAACCACGTACCTGAATGGCGGTCATAATCGAAGCGTAAGTCGATGGGCGGCCAATGCCAAGCTCTTCCAGTTTCTTTACGAGCGAGCCTTCCGTGTACCTCGCCGGCGCTTTAGAATAGTTCTGACGCGCGTAGAGGCCTAAATTAGCCACTTTGTCGCCACGAGCGAGTTTCGGTAGCTCTAAGTCACGAGACTTGCCATAAACGCGAAGAAAACCATCAAATACCACCACTTCACCTTTCGCGACGAACGGTTCGTTCTTCCCTTCAATTGTAATTGTAGTCTTGGCAACCTTAGCGTTCGCCATTTGGGTGGCGAGGGTTCTGGTCCAAATCAACTGATAAAGCTTCTTCTCATAGTCATTCTTGCCAGCCGCGGTTCTCGCAATACTGGTTGGGCGGATCGCCTCATGTGCTTCCTGTGCCGAGGCATCTTTCGTCTTAAACGAGCGTACTTTCAAATAATTTTTGCCAAAAGTCTTTTCAATATAACCGGCCATTTCGGCGACAGCCTGGCGCGACAAGTTCAAAGAGTCAGTTCTGTGATAAGTAATAAGACCAGATTGGTACAGGCCTTGTGCGGCCGCCATCGTAGTACGAGATGAAAAACCAAGTTTGGCGTTTGCTTCAATCTGTAGCGCCGCAGTTGTAAATGGTACCGGCGAAGCTTTCGCGCCCTCTTCTTCTGCGACATCTGTCACGGTAAAATCGGCATCTAGTAGTTTCTCAAGTAGTTTAGTAGCCTGTTCTTCGTTTTCCGGCACATCGCCATCATAGGAAGCCTCGAATTCGGCATCTTTTTTAAACTTACCAGTCACCTTAAAGTTGAATTTTGATTCAAACTTCTCAATTTCCTTTTCGCGCTCCACGACGAGACGAAGAGCTGGGCTTTGTACGCGCCCGGCCGAAATCGCACCCGGGACTTTTTTACGGACCATGTCAGAAAGATCGTAGCCTACTAGCATATCAAGGGTTTGGCGGGCCTGCTGCGATGCCACCATGTCCATATCAACAGTGCGAGGATTCTTAATTGCCTCCTCTAGTGCTGGCTTAGTAATCTCATGAAAAGTAATTCTCGCG
>CAZORJ010000030.1:0-1919 GCA_964582425.1 uncultured Candidatus Saccharibacteria bacterium | reverse complement strand
ATTCTTCGGGAGTTTCAAAACTTCTAAGAGATGCCAAGAAATTGATTCCCCTTCGCGGTCTTCATCGGTTGCGAGCCAGATTTTATCAGCAGTTTTTACTTCTTTTTTTAGCTCCGCAATGATGTTTTTGTGCTCCGGATCAATCTCGTATGTCACATCAAAAGTTGATTTATCAACTTTGGTATCTTTTCTGATGTGCCCGACACTTGCCAGCACTTTAAAATCACTGCCGAGATATTTCTCAATCGTGTGTGCTTTGGCTGGACTCTCTACGATTACTAAATTTTTGGACATATAAATATATCATAACACACCAAGTCAACCATAAGAGTTTTATGATACAATAAAATCATGAAGGTGGATCCGTCGAAAATCTATTTTGACCCCATAGACAAAGAGCAACGCAACAAAGAGGTCAAAACCTACCAACAGAACGTGAAATATAAACACCGTAGCTATGCGAAGATATATATTATTGGTATTCTCGTGCTGCTTGCCGTTCCGGCCATCACGTTCTTAATCCACCGTTTTCGTTTTGATAATTCTTTCCACGCCGCTGGTGTACCGGATTATAGTGGGGAGTACCGGTCCTCTATCGACGAAGACCCAATTCAAATTGAAGTGAGCGGTAAAGAAAACGGCGCCATTAACGGCCGCTCTGCTACGATTAAATATAAATATTATTATGATATCACTGGTGTTGTTACCAGCGTACACGATTACTTTGGCTTCGATCTCTATAGTACCTACGTTCCTCGCGACGTTTGTCTCGCTTGGGGTAGCCTAAAAAATAGTCTAAATAACCCAGATATTTCCTATCGCCAACACACCCGTCAGTGCGGCATTTCATGGAAAAACAACGTCATCGAAGAGGCCGACGACGCTTTCCGCGGAGCGTTCCGCACCAAAGTATCACATCTTCAGATGTCAAACAACCACCTAATCCCGAGTACGGTCGAAGTCCGCAACCAAATCTTTGGCTTGAAGCGCGGTGACCATGTCCGTATCGTTGGCTACCTTGTGAATATTTATTCGCAGTACGAAGGCAATCTCTTCTCGAGCGAATCTCGCACTGACTCCGGTAATGGCGCCTGCGAAATCATCTATGTCACTAAGGTTGAAAAATTATAATTCTTTGATTTTATGCACGTAATCCATCATCGCTTTACTAAGATAGATCCTAGTCACAAATAAACTAATAAACACTATGCCGAAGAAAGCCGCGAGTATGATGAGTGGGATGCCGAATATAATAACATGTCCGGTCATAAAGAAAACCGCGAGCCCCGTCAAAATCACTAGCATCACAAATGTCCCTACCATTCTTGAGCTATTGACACCGAGTTCTTCTTCATAATACATCGCTTTTACGTAATTAAACTCTTCGCTGTTCTCTGGTTCATACTCAGTTTTACTCGCATAAAACTGTTTTAACCCTTCCAGGCTAAAAGTAAAGTATTTTTTCTTTTTATAAGGGTATTTTTTGATCAGTCTCAGCTCTTCTTTGAGATTACTCTTAGACAGAATTAAATGGATAAAATGAAAAGCTAGAATTATTAGAAGTGGCGCAAAAGCACCTGTTGCCACCAAGCGGTAAATTCCGCTCGTGCCGAGCCCTTGATTATCCATCCAAAACAGATAAACAATTCCAAAAATCAAAGCCAGAATCAGTGCTAGGCAAACCGAAATTCTCACTGTCTTCATATTGATAGATCGTTTGATCTCTTCAATTTCCTCTTCCTCGGTTTTTTCCAGTTCGGCCGTACTAACCTCCTCGGTTTTGTCAACCGGTTCTTTAATTACGGTTTCCTCTTCTGGTTTTTCTTCGATGGATTTATCCATAAGCACATTATAACAGAAAAACACAAAAAAGCCTCAGGTAAGGGTGGGCATCACCTGAGGCTATTTTGGCCCTCTAA
>CAZORJ010000029.1:0-7576 GCA_964582425.1 uncultured Candidatus Saccharibacteria bacterium | reverse complement strand
ACTTATCCGACTGGCATTGACGCCTACACGGCAGCATTTACGATTCCAGATTTTATGTTTTTTATTCTAACTTCTGGTGCTCTTGCGGACTCGTTTATTCCGGTATTTAAACAACGTCTCGCGACGGGGAACAAGAAATCAGCTTGGGAGCTTTCGGCTAGTTTAACGAATTTGCTAGCGATTTTAACTCTTATCGCTAGCGTCTTAATCATGATTTTTGCAGAACCTTTGATTCGTTACGTGGTGAGCCCGGGCCTTGATGAATCTGGTATGATTCTTGCTATCAATATGACGCGCGTGATTGCAATTAACCCGTTTCTATTTAGTATTGCGACAGTGCTAACTTCGATTCAGCAGGCAGTGGGGCGCTTTGTGTTTTATTCGTTCGCACCGGCTATATATAATATAGGTATTATTATTGGCATCACTTGGTTTACCGGTGGGATTAGCCTCTTCGGCGTGCAGATTTTTGAAGGTGGCATCATGGGTGTGGCACTTGGTGTGATTCTAGGTGCCGTGATGCAGCTAATTGTCTCACTAATTGGTCTCTTCGGTCTGGGCTTTGATTATGATTTTAAGATTAGTTGGAAAAACCAGGGCTTTAGAACGATTCTAAAATTACTCCCGGCGAGATCCTTAGACCAGGGAATTGACTACGTTAATGCTATCGTCAACACTAATCTTTCATCCCGCATGGGCGCCGGAGCCGTACGTTCGTTCAACCAAGCGTCATCGCTTCATCAGATGCCAGTGAATTTAATTGGAGTCGCAATTTCAACTGCGTTTTTCCCAAAGCTCACCGAAGAGCTTGGCGCCGGTGATGAAAACGAGTTTTATAACACATTCAGAAAGGCACTCCGAACGATTATTTGGATTTCACTCCCTGTCGCAGCGATTGCATTCTTTACGCGTGGCTACGTAGTAAGCTTTATTTCGAACATCGGCAACACTACCAGCAACATCACGATTGCAGCGGTACTCGGTACGCTCTGTATTGCAATCTTTGCACGTTCAGTGTTCCATATTGCCTCACGTGGATTCTATGCATTTCAAGATACTAAGACGCCGTTTAGGGTGTCAATTGTGGCAATTGGCCTTACGATTCTGCTTTCAATCTGGTTTTACTCGCTTGGATTTGGTGTGACCGGTCTCGGTATGGCACAATCGCTCGGCGCAATCATCGAAATCATCATTCTGTTGTCGATTTTGCAACGCCGTTCAAAAAATAAACTACTAAATAAAGATTTTTGGAAAGCAATGATGCGAATTATTGTCGCTACAGTAATTGCCGGCTGCGTAGCGTTCTCGTTAACGAAATTTATTCCTTTGATGGCGACCGATAATTCACTCGTAATCACGATCCCGAAGTTCTTACTCATCTCTGGTGCTTCGATTATTGCTTATTGTATTGCAAGCTTCTTTTTAAACCTTGAAGAAGTGAAGCCGGTTGTGGCTAGTATGAAAAAGATACTCTTCAAAAACATCAAATAGTGCTATAATTTAAGATATGGAAGTTAACTGCGAGACTATTAAGCATTTAGCAAGCTTGGCTAATTTTTCTTTAGGTGAAAAAGAAACTGAGTCGCTTGCTGGCGATTTAAAAAACATTATTAATTATATTTCTGAGCTAGATAAGCTTGATACTGACGGTATCGAACCAACGTATCAGGTTTTTGAGATGGAAAATGTCTGGCGCGATGATGAGATTAAAGAACAAGATGCTACTCGCGAGCAACTCCTGGCTCTCACCAAAGAAGAAAAAGATCATCAAATTAAGGTCCCAAAGGTGTTGTAATGAAAATCGCAGATAAAACCACAACCGCAGTCAGTCTCGTAAAAGCCGCGCTTGAAAAAGCGAAGAAATACGAAGAGTACAATATCTTTAACTACATCAATGAAGAAGGTGCACTAAAAAAAGCTGCTGAAATTGATGCAAAAATCGCCCGGGGCGAGAAAGTCGGTAAGTTGGCCGGTGTGCCGTTCGCTATTAAGGATAATTATTTAAGCCCGGAAGGCGAAACCACCGCTTCGGCACATATTCTACAAGGCTTTACTTCGCCAATTACTGCCACTTCCGTGGCGAAACTAGAGGCCGAAGGTGCGATTGTAATCGGCCGCACTAACCTTGATGCTTTTGCGCATGGATCTTCGACCGAAAACTCGTATTTTGGACCAACTCTCAATGCCTACGACAAGGAACGGGTTGCCGGCGGTTCCTCCGGTGGTTCAGCCGTAGCAGTAGCGCTTGATATTGTGCCATTTGCGACTGGTTCGGATACTGGTGGTTCAATTCGCCAGCCGGCTTCGTTCAACGGGATTTATGGCCTGAAACCAACCTACGGCGCCGTTTCGCGTTATGGCGTGGTAGCGATGGCTTCATCGACCGATTGTATGGGTTTCTTTACAAAGACCCCAGAAGACATGGATCTTTTAATGTCGATTGCGGCTGGTCAGGACCCAAAAGATATGACGACTCTCCCGGATTTCTACAACGAATCTACGACCAAGAAAGTGAAGAAGGTTGGCGTCATTAAGGATTTTGATAATGATTCGGTGAACGCTGAAATCCGTAACGCCTTAAAGAAAAAGATTGAGGATTTAAAGAAGAAGGGCGTAGAAATCGTAGAGCTTGAAATGCCTACTCTTAAGTATGCACTCGCCGCATACTACATCATCGTGCCGGCCGAAGTCGCATCAAACCTTTCACGCCATGATGGTGTACGTTATGGTTTTCGATCGGACAATTCAAAGGATCTAGAATCACTTTATGAGAACACTCGTAGCGAAGGTTTTATGCCGGAAAACAAACGCCGCATTATGATTGGCAACTTCGTACTCTCATCTGGGTTCTATGATGCCTATTTCTTGAAAGCCGCGAAGGCGCGCACTTTAATTGTGAAAGAATACGAAGAAGCGTTTAAAAAATGTGATTTCATCCTGACGCCTGTTTCACCAAACTACGCTTTTAAGCTTGGCGAAAAAGTGAACGACCCGATTGCAATGTATCTCGAAGATTTGATGAGCGTATCACTTAACCTTGCGGGTGTACCAGGACTCGCAATTCCAGTCGGCAAAACCAAAGCCGGTTTGCCACTTGGTTTGCAATTAGTTGGTCCACGCCGTAGCGATAAAGCACTAATTGAATTTGCAAAGGAGCTAGCGTAATGGATGGTGGGGTTGTGACATTTATCATTGCAACGTTAATTCTAGGCGTATTCCTGTTTATCGCCTTTGGCTTGACCGGTAAACGTGGCCACAAGTTTGATACTAACGAATATCAAACTAGGTTTCTTTCGATTGAAAACAAATTGAATCGCGATAATCCGGCGACTTTTCCGATGGCTATTATAAATTGCGATAAACTACTGGACCGCGCCATGATTGAGATGGGTGTGATTGGTAAAACGATGGGCGACCGTCTGAAACGATGTGGTGATAAGTTTTCGAATCTAGATTCGGTGTGGCGTGTGCACAAGATGCGCAATATGATTGCTCATGACAATGATTTTGAACTATCATTCAAGCAAGCACAGAACGCACTTGAAACGTATAAGCAAGCATTAAGAGATTTAGGAGCGATTTAATGAAATATATCCCGACTATTGGTATTGAATGCCACGTACAGCTTTCAACAAAAACCAAGCTTTTTTCTGAAGTAGATAATGACGCTCGCGGCAAGGAACCAAATTCCTGCGTTTCGCCGGTTTGCTACGCGCTTCCGGGTATGTTGCCGAGATTAAACGGGGAAGCAATCAAATTTGCCATCCGCGCCGGTCGCGCAATGAATTGTGAAATCAATGCTTCGTCGCGCTTTGATCGCAAGCACTATTTTTACCCAGATTCACCAAAGGGCTATCAAATTACACAGTTTTACCACCCAATTATCGGTGCGGGCTACGTAGAGCTCCCGTCCGGCACTAAGGTCCACATTGAACACGCTCATCTTGAAGGCGATGCTGGTAAATTAACTCATTTTGATGATTATTCATTGGTTGATTTAAACCGTGTTGACACACCACTCATTGAAATCGTTTCGATGCCGGATATTCATTCAGCGAAGGATGCACACGATTATTGTAAAGAGCTTTGGCGATTAATGCGTTATGCCAAGGTTACTTATGGTGATCTTTATAACGGCAACATGCGTTTTGATGTAAATATTTCTTTGGCACCGGAAGGTTCCGACAAGCTTGGCACGCGTGCTGAGGTTAAAAACCTCAACTCATTCCGTTCGGTCGAGCGGGCTGTAGAATATGAGATTTCTCGCCAAACCAAGATTCTGGAGGCTGGCGAAAAAGTCGTACAGGAAACTCGTGGTTGGAGTGATGCTACCGGTAAAACCACTGGGCAGCGCTCTAAGGAGGAGGCAAAAGACTACCGCTACATGCCAGAGCCGGATATTCCACCGATTAATCTTTCAAAAGAGTTTATCGATACAGAATCAGCTAAACTTCCACCGATGCCAGCCGACTACCGCAAAAAATTCGGTGACAAGCTCTCATTTGATATTTTGGAAGTGCTCTTAGACTATCCAGAACTAATGGAAAAGATGAACGAGATTGACGACAAACATGTTGTTATGATTGCAAATCTGTTTACTTCAGTGTTACTGGCCGAAGAAAAGTCGGCTGAGTACCTAAATGACCTACCAGACACCAAGAAACTCTCGGATCTTGCCGAAATGAATGAGAAGAAAGAACTTAGCTCGACTGCAACTAAGGAAGTATTCTTACGACTCTTCGATCCACAAATGAATGGTCGCGATACGAAGACGATTGCAAAGGAGCTTGGGCTCATTCAGGAGAATGATTTAGGTGCGCTTGAAGCGATTGTGGATGCGGTGCTCGCAAAGCCAGAGACCAAAAAAGCGCAAGATGACTTTAGAAATGGTGAAGAAAAAGTAATTGGATTCTTGGTGGGACAGGTAATGAAAGAATCAAAAGGTAAAGCCAACCCATCAGCAGTGCAACAAATTCTGCGGGATAAGCTTAAGTGATTGAAGCGATTTTAACGACTTTTTTCGTGGCGATGGTACCGGTAATCGAATTGCGCGGTGCGCTTCCGATTGGTGTAGGTATGGGCCTGCCACCGCTGGCCGCGGCCGCAATATCGATAGTGGGGAATCTGGTACCAATTCCGTTTATTTTGATTCTACTCCAACATATCTTTAATTTCTTGAGGGACAAAAAACTAACCAAAAAGCTAGTCGCTTGGCTCGAAAAGAAAGCCGAAAAGAATCGCACTAAAATTGATAAGTATGGTTGGCTAGGATTAATTCTTTTAGTGGCAATCCCGCTACCCGGTACGGGTGGTTGGACTGGCGCGCTGGTTGCTAGCTGCCTAAAGATGAAGAAAAAACCGGCTATGGCGGCAATTACGGCCGGGGTGATTATCGCTGGTATCATTGTGCTTCTCATTACTTATGGCGTAACCGCAATCATTTAATTGTTGACTTAGTTTTTGATTTGGGTTATAATACTCCACACGGATGGGGCGATGCTTCGTCCGTACGTTGTTCTTGCGGCTTCCGCAAGGGCCGCAATTTAACATATCGGGCTTCGTAGAACAAGCGGAAATCCTACCCAAGAAGGGAGTGAACAAGCGATGAGAATCGAATTTATGGTTTTTCCTTTCAAAGTAGAGCTACCCCTTGCGGAGGTCTATGGCGGTAAGACCAATGGTTTAGCTCCGGAGGCCAGTAAAGGCCCTCTGTCTGTCTTTGGTGATGGTAAGCAGATGATGGCGCGACACGCTCATCGCAAAATCGCCCCTATTTAGCTAACGGGGCTTTAAAAGCCCCAAGTGGACGCTCACCACTATTTCCTCCAAAAGTATTCACGAGAGGTTGTTAGCTCACCGATGAGGTGTGATTAAGTCCACCCGAGGAGGTGGTCTCCAGAGTGAGGGGACATCACACAACGCTTACCCATTTTCTATTCTCCTTTCTATCTACATCTGTTTTGCCCGTTAGTACCTTTTAAGAAGTGCCGGACTAAGATCCGGACCGCGGAGGCATCGACCTCCACTACCCTAGCGCCCCAGTGCATCGCACTGGGGTTTTTCATTTTGAAAATTCCTTTATTTTTTACGAAATATATGGTAAAATGGGGCGGTAATTGTCTCTTGTTTTTTGAGTGTGGTAACTTAGCAAGAACGAATGAATAATAATAACTATAAAAGGAGCATATGGCTACTGAGATTAAAGACCTGGCGAAGCTACGCAATATCGGTATTATTGCGCACATTGATGCAGGTAAAACTACTACCTCCGAAGCGATTCTTTATCGTACCGGACTTAAGCATAAAATTGACCTCGTGAAGGGTGACACCGGCGGTGCAACCACTGACTGGATGGAGCAGGAAAAGGAACGTGGTATCACGATTACTTCTGCAGCCGTCACGACTTACTGGAAAGGTCATAAGATTAATATTATTGATACCCCGGGTCACATTGACTTTACCGCCGAGGTAGAACGTTCACTTCGCGTGCTTGATGGCGCAGTGGTAGTGTTCGATGGCAAGATGGGTGTAGAAGCCCAGTCTGAAACCGTGTGGCGCCAAGCAACTAAGTATGGCATTCCACGTATTTGTTTTGTAAATAAGATTAACCAAATTGGTGGTGATTTCTACAAATCTCTCGATTCGATTCACAAGCGTCTTTCTAAGAACGCTGTAGCAATTCATCTTCCAATCGGTTTTGAAAAAGACATTTGTGGTGTGGTTGACCTCATCGATATGAAGGCTTACACCTACAAAGATTACACTGATCACGAACTTACGGTTGGTGATATCCCAGCTGATATGGTTGAAAAGGCCAAAAACGCTCGTTCAATGTTGGTAGAAGAAGCCGTCCAAGCTGATGAGGCTTTGATGGACAAGTACTTCAACCAAGGTGAAGACGCTATTACTGAAATCGAACTTAAAGCCGCACTTAGAAAACGCGTGCTTGATGGTGATTTCTTCCTCGTCACCGGTGGTGATGGTCGTGGCGTGATTGTTGAGAAGGTGCTCGACCTCATGGCCGACTACCTCCCAAGCCCACTTGACCGTGACCAAGGTCAAACCGTTGGTACCGATCCAAAAACCGGTGACCAAATCGTTCGCAAGGCTTCTGATAACGAGCCACTTACCGCACTCGCATTTAAGATTGCTACCGACCCATTCGTTGGCAAGCTCATTTTCGTCCGCGTTTACGCTGGCGTTCTTAAATCTGGTTCTTATATTCTTAACGCTACTACCGGCAACAAAGAACGCGTTGGTCGTGTAGTACGTATGTTCGCTGATAAGCGTGAAGAAATTTCGGAAATTACCGCTGGCGATATCGCCGCCGTGGTTGGACTTAAGGAATGTACGACTGGTACCACCCTTTGTGATCCAGCACACCCAATTCACCTAGAGTCTATCGACTTCCCAGATCCACCAGTATCTATTGCTGTTGAACCAAAGACTAAAGCAGACCAGGAAAAAATGGGTATCGGCCTTTCAAAGATGGCTGAGGAAGACCCAACTTTCCGCGTCCACACCGATGAAGAAACTGGTCAAACTATTATTTCTGGTATGGGTGAGCTACATCTAG
>CAZORJ010000028.1:0-8142 GCA_964582425.1 uncultured Candidatus Saccharibacteria bacterium | reverse complement strand
CCTCGGCTCAGATTTTGCTTCCGTTCCGTCCATCATCGCCGAGGGCCGCCAATCTATTAACAATCTTGAGCGCTCCACCTCTCTCTTCCTCTCTAAAACCGTCTACGCCTCCATCCTCGCCGTCGTCTTCGTCTTTCTCCCGTTTGAATACCCATTTATCCCAATTGAAATGACGCTTATCGGCTTCGCTTGCATTGGTTTCCCAGGCCTCATCCTCGCTCTCGAAAAAAACACCGCCCGCATCAAAAATCGTTTCATCAAAAACATCAAACACTACTCCGTTCCAACCGGTGTTGCTGTCGCTATCTCCATGATTACTCTCTCAATTATTGCTCACTTCACCGGTCTCACTCGCGGTCAGCTCAACACCTATTCTGCCATTATCACCTTCATTATTAGCTTCTTCCTCGTCTATAACATCTCTCGTCCACTCAATCTATTCCGCGGCGCTCTCCTTATTCTTATCATTATCATCGCCGTCGGCGCCCTCACCATTCCGTTCTTCCAAAACATCTTCGAATTTGTCCCTCTCTTCTGAAATTGACAAATTAGCATAAGTATGCTATAATAAAAATATCTGATTGTTTTTCAGCGCATCTTAAATTGGATCAAGTAATTTCTATTAGGGAGGGCAGAATATGAAATTTAAAGACCTACGTAAAGCCAGAAAAGATGCCATCGAAAAAGAGGAACGTCTCGACCGGGAGCGCCAAGCCAGAGCCAATGTCTTCAAGCGTTTCGTAAGCGATATCCACCTCTATATCATGTGCATCTATGGCACCTATCCAATCGACCCAGCCAAACCCGAAATCACTCCTGAGCGCGTCGCCTCTTTTACCAACATCCGCGCAGACATCCTCTATGATCTCGAGAGAATGAAAGAACTGAACATGGAAGTGAATGAAAAAGTCGCCATCATCGTCAATAGCGCTTCTCTTAGCGACTTTACCCGCCTGGAAGACTGCGAAAAATACATCAAAACACTTGAATCCGCCTGTCGTACAATCATCATGTACTACTAACCCGCCTTATTGGCGGGTTTATTTTTCTATCGAGATTCTCGGATAAATATTGAGTTTATATGGATCTACCGGCTTCACCCCTGATTTTATCTCAAAATATGCCGCTGCGGCCACCATCGCGCCATTATCGCCAGAAAGCTTCGGCGCAGGGAAGAAAACTGGTCTATCAAATAGTTTATCGCCGGCTTTATCTCTTAATGCCTGGTTAGCTGAAACTCCACCTGCAAACACAATTGACTTTACGTCTGGGTATTCGTCGGCAGCCAGCTTAATCTTTTCAATTAGAATGTCCACCGCCGTTTTCTGAAATGACGCCGCAAAATCCGCCCGCATCTCCTCTGTTAAATGGTTTTTCAAATCATGGCTCGGGAGCGAAATGGGAAGCCCCAGCTCTTTTTGTACAGCCCTTAAGACCGCCGTTTTTAACCCCGAAAATGAAAAATCCAAACCCTCAACGTGAGGATGTGGCAGTTTATATCTGTTTCCATCGCCCTTTAAAGCTTCTTTTGCAATTGACGGACCGCCTGGATATGACAACCCTAGAATCTTTGCTACCTTATCAAAGCACTCCCCCACCGCATCATCATGCGTTGTCCCAATAATCTCGAACTGATCATGTTCCTTCATATAAAGAATCTGCGTATGTCCCCCCGAAATCACCACCGCAAGCACAGGAAATATTGGTAGGTCAAAAGATGTCAAATCTGAGTTAGTAAGACTCGGGCTAGCGCCCCGGAGCGCTAACTCAGATTTAGTATCTTTTACCTCATCAAGCCAATTCGCGTACACATGTGATTTTAGGTGGTGCGTCGCATAGAGCGGTTTATTATGAAGAATCGCGAGCGTCCTTGCAGTGAGAGTACCAATTAAAAGGGAACCAAGTAGTCCCGGTGCATGCGTCACGGCAATTGCGTCTATCTCATCCCAAGTACAGGCCGCATCGAATAAGGCCTTATTAACTACCGGCATCATCGCTTCAAGATGACTTCTCGCGGCTACCTCCGGAATCACACCCCCATATTCTGCGAAGATATCAATCTGTGACACCACCGTGTTCGACAAAATCTTTTGTCCGTCTTCTACTACGGCTGCCGCGGTTTCATCACAACTTGTCTCAATTCCTAAAATCTTCATATCTTAATTATATCACCAAATGAATATTTACTCATGATGGTAAGGCCCACCAATTGCTATCTGTGAAGCACGATAAATCTGCTCCGCCACCATCACACGCGCGATTCTATGCGGGAACACTAACTTCGAGAAACTCCACACGAAGTCTGATTTTTCGCGCACTTCATCCGTAAAACCATACGCTCCGCCAATCAAAATCACTACGTTTCTACCATTGCTAAATGCCTTTGATAGCACTTCTGAAAATTCGGGGGATGATATATTTTTGCCACGTTCGTCGCAACAGATCACATAATCGCGTCCCGAAAACGGCCAATCCGCTAAATACTTTTCTAGCTTGTCTTCATCCATGAATACCCATTCAAAATCAAAGGGCTTTCGCATCCGTTTTTCGTACTCAGAAACGGCCTCAAGTACCCAGTCTGCGTTTTTCTTTCCACCGGCAATGATTTTAATCATAAATAGTATTATAACATCAGGGGTAGAACTATGCAATTATAAGCATTTTGAACAACTTTATGCTTGCACTAACTTGAATCCTTTGCTAAAATATTCACTATCGCTCATTAATTTCCCAATAGACTTATGTCTAATATGCGAGGTGGGTCGGTCGTCGAGCGGTAGAATTAAGGAGAAAAATCGATACATGCGTATCAAAATGCTCAAGCGTTCACACGAGCGTAGAAAGCTAAAAATCGCTCCTGCTGAATGGCAAGAGTTCATCGAAATCTAATCTTCGATGAAATAAAAATAAGCCCATGACGATGGGCTTATTTTTTATCTAGATTCTATTCTGTTTTTGCCTTTACAATGTCAAGAAGCAGATTTGTAAACTCTTCACCAGTTAAATTATGATCCCAAGCGATTTCTTTACCATTAATCGTGACTTTGCCGCCCTTTTTGTTGGCCCATTCAATCAGTTGGCCATCAACATAGAATGATGGAGTACCGGCTACTTCAAGCCTCTTACCAATTCCCATATCAAAGCTAATTCTCTTTGATACCTCTGGTGAGGCCATGTCGGCCTTGAACTTTTCATTGTCACCCTTACCATCAGTCACGGCTTCAAAGTATTTTACGAATAAATCTGTACGATTTGACGCAGTAGCATAATACCACTCTTCCTGTTCAGAAAAGAGTTTGTTTGCATAATCTTTCCAATAACCTTGTTGACCGGCTGCTAGTGCTGCTGAAGCCGCCGCTGTGCCGTTTTGATGGTAGCTTAATAGAAAATTACGATAAACTACCCCTAGTTTTCCACCAGCTTTTTCTACTGCGGCGTTCACTCGTGGGTTAATTGAAGCGCAGTATTCACATTGAAAATCAGCGTATTCAAAAATCAAAACCGGAGCGTCTTTATCCCCTTTAATATTATCCGCAATACCGCCGGTATGTTCATCTGCCTCGATATAAGAATAGAAATCGTAGTCATTATAATTTGTTGCTTTACTATTTCCGTCAATTACCAGATAACTAGCATAGGCTACAAAACCAACTGCAAGAATACCAGCCACCACACCTGCTTTAGAAAAACCTGATGTTTTTTTCATATAACTCCTTTTCGTTAATTTTAGCATATTTACACTAAAAAAAGCTTAAAACAGCCAAATCTAACATTTTTTATAATAGTTATGCTAAAATAGAAATATGAATAGAGGGTCAAATACGAAAAAGCATATTTTGGTTATTATTTTAAGCTGTCTTGTTGCATTAATAATAGGACTTGTTATTTGGATTGTTATTGCAAAATTAAACAGCAAACCTGAACCAATTAATGATCTCCCTAATGATCAACTTTTTTCCAAGATGAGAGAAGAGCTTAGGGCCTTAGATATTGACGAGTCAATAGATTATATCGATTATCGGCTCACTCAATATCAAGACGAAGAAATCCAATATGAGCTTAAAATGATGAAAGTAAACGTTTATTTAAATTACGATAAACCAGAAGAAGCTTTAGCTGCGGCTACTGAAATATCTGAAGAAAACTTAACCCCACAGCAAAAAATGAGATTATATCACGTATTTTATCAATCGTATGCCAAGATTAAAAACGAAGAAAAAGCTGCCGAATACTTAGAAAAATATCAAACTATGTATAACATAATATTTGGCGAAAGTAAGACTGAATAATGAAAAAGCGGGTGGCTCAAATCAAAAAAGCGTTAATAACCACAATAAGTGTACTCATATTCTCTGTACTAATAATTAACGGCTCTGTTCATGCTGGTGAAGGAGGTCAGCCTGGTAGTGGTGGTTGGCCTGGATGCAGTAGCTTAACCTATTTCGCAACTTGTTATGGCGCTAAATGGCAATGGTATCCTACTACTTCAGACCATGTATTCATCGACGGCTGGACCGGTGCGAACCGCTCCTATGCCTACGGAGGCTACATCGATGGCTGTGCGGCTGCCGGTGGTTATTGGCGTTACGCAATGGTTATTAAAACTGACGACCCACCTGGAACTCATGGGAATCAAGGCTGGCTTTACGCTGGCCAACAGGTTGGTTTTATTGGCATTGGTGGTAGCGACGATTATTACTTTAACTCAGAATACCTTGGTGGTGGCATGAACTACATCGGTGACAACTGGTATGAAGTTGAACAAATCTATCGCAAACTTCAAGAATATGACCCCGATACCTATTGGCGCGGTTGGAATTATTACAGCGATCTCGCTTGGTTCTGTGGCCCTGGTGATATAACGCAGGTAAAACCGCCAGTTGTAGAATACACATTAACTGGCCAAGCAATTGATATTTATGGAAATTCACTTCGTGGCATTATTTCGGATGTGTCCGATACAGTCGAAGAAGGCAACTGGGCTTCTGTTACCCGCCGCACTAAAACTAGCTATCTCTTCAAAAAATGGGTAGACTCTAGTGGCAACCTCATCACGACCGACGCCACCCACGGTGAAAACCTCTATAGTAATAAAACTATCTATGCAGTTTATGAACAGCAGGAATTTTCCGGTCGTGCTAGAGTGTCCAGTGGCAACACGGTTTCGGGAAATGGCACCGGTTTTGTTAAAACTAATAAAACCACCAGTATCGAAGTGGAATGCCCGAACTCTGGCTGTAATGTTGCTTTTGACCTCGCTATCAAAACCGAAAAAGGCACCGGTAATGCCAATTTCGCGGCCTATCGTGCCACCAGCAGCACCGGCACCGGAACACAGTACTTAACCAGCCCAAGTGCGCCGTTTGCACCGAGCACTTCCGGCACCACTCTAAACCTTTATCTTAATTGGAATTATACTAATCCATACGTCGAAAAGCTTTATCCTGGTCAAACCGTCTGCTATTATCTTACTTTTGCACCAAACGGCGACACAGCCTATGTCACCACCAAAGCCTGTGCCTACGCTAAACCATCAACCTTTGAAGGTAAAGTCACTGTCACTTCGAAATCTGGCACCGGCAAAATCGATTGGCGAAACACCAGCCGTGTAGATACACATAACGTAGAAAATTGTCCAGTCACCGGCTGTACTGTAACTTTCCGCCATTACCTCCGTCGCACATCTGGCCTTGGTTCTACCGATTACACTGTTTCTAGAACGTCAAATTACGAAAAGAATGTAACGAGTAATTCTAATCTAGAAAGTGGCACCGAAAGCTTTTCAATATCGGAAGTCGAAGAGTACGTTGATGCAAATCTTACACTCGTCCCAGGCCAAGTGGTTTGTGAAACTATCACCTTCAAATCGACCAACAATATTGTTTCACCAGTTGATCGAACCGAACTAAAGCTCTGCGCTTCGGCTCTTGGTAAGGCTCAACCAGATGATCCAACCGACCCAACAGACATGGACGACGATTTGAGTGATGCGTTCATTGACATCCGCGTCAAGAACAATAACGGCCCAAACAAATACAAGCATTATCGCAAAGAAGTCTACGCTAAGCCGGAGCAAAAGGTTACCTTTAGGGCAACTTATAATCCAGTCCTCCAATATACCTATTACCTTTACCCACAAAAGATGCGCATCGATTCCGGTACGGTCAAACCAGATCGCGTTAATATGAGCCAAACCCTCGGTGCTTTATTCAATAGCAATAGAAGTTCCACCTACAAAAACTGGAACAATGCCTTTACGGTCCATGCTCAAAGCGGTTTTATCAGTCCGAAGATTCACACCTACACACCTGGTGATACCACTAAACAAAGTGAACCTAATGATTACGATGTAACAATTAATGACGTCGGTAAGGACCTAGTCGAATCTGCCACCACTAACCTTAACGACAGCACTAAAACTACCCCTAGCCAGGTTACATTCACAGCCGATTCTAGCAAAAACAACCTCGCTACCGTCAGCACTACCGGTAAAACTAGCCAAGCTCACGTCTATGTACCATATAACTTTGGCACTAACGTAGAAATCAAAACCAAGTCTACCGATCCAATTTATGCTGGCGAAGAGAAGGAAATCAAATACGAAGTTGAAATCACCCCGCGCGCTAATGATGAAACTACCGATGGCACAATTAAATACGCCACCAAGGTGCCAAAATCAATTAGTCGTATCATCATCTACATCCCAAAGAACGGCCCAGTATCAGGTATTGATGAATGGGGTAATAACGGTGAAAACAGCAATATTTGTAGCTACTATGGCCTAGCCAAAGACGAAAAGAATTGTAAATACGACGATGAGCACTCCGGTCCACTAAACCAATCCGGCAGTGTATCAGGGGAACTAAAAGAATACGTTCTAAAATTAAACACTCCCGATCTCCCAGCTGGTACTAATATCTGTGTTTCAGTTGCTCATTACCCGTCCAGCAGCGGTCTTAAAACCAACTGGGACGACACCGATGGCAGTCATAAATGGCACATTTCCGACTCAGTCTGTTTCCTTATTGCGAAACGCCCAAGTTTCCAAGTTTGGGGTGGTAGCCTCTATTCTGGCGGTTCAATCAACACATCCGCCGCCCAAAAAACCAACCTTAAGGATCTGCCTAGCTTTGATGGCACCTTTGTCTTTAGCTCTTGGGTCGAGCAATCTGTCGTCGCAAAAGGTCGCGTAACAGCTCTCGCCTCCGGTGCAGCTACCGGGTTATCTAACAATATTGCTGGTGGCGGTAGTCTAGAACCATCACCAGACTTTTGTAAATATCGCGTACCGTTAAGCCTCGCCAATTATTCTCATTCCACCGCGTCATTAATCTGCCCTAGCTCGCAATCAACCGGTAATTCCGGTATTGCTGCCAATCTAACCGATAGAATGGCCCTCGTTGCCACCCTGCCGAATGAAGACAGCATTATTAACGAATACTCTGGCACCACCGTTATTCCGTTTAACAATAGCACTGCAAAAGATGTTGTTCGTTATAACGTAAATGGCACAGCTATTATCAACGCTACCACAATCACGCCGGGCCGTACTCATATAGTTAAAGCTAGCAGCGACGCCCTAATTAATGGTGATGTTATCTACCAGGAAGTTAACTATAACGACATGTCGCAAATCCCGAAGCTAATCATCTATGGCAAAAATGTCACCATCGGTTGCGAGGTAACTCGTATCGACGCCATCATTATTGCTGAGGACGACCTCAATACTTGTGCATCAAGCGACATTAATCTTAGCACTAATTCGCACGCCCTAAGAGTAAATGGTGCCATTGTTACAAATAGACTCTATCTAAATCGCACCTATGGTGCTGCTACAGGCACTAATTCTAAAGTCCCAGCCGAAGTCGTAAACTATGACGTTTCCACCCTCCTTTGGGGCCGTGCCAAATCTGATCCAGATAATAAACACAAGAATTTAACCTCGGTCTACATACACGAACTCTCACCACGCGTCTAGTATGCTATAATCAAAGTATTATGTGGTTAAGGTTTTGGAAATGGTTTGTTAAATTTATTGATCCGAAACTTGAAAAATTTCGCGATAAAAAGCCTGTAGAAAAGCCAAAATACACTCCAACCTCTCTTGAGGATTTTATTGGAGTCATCAAACGCACCCCGAAA
>CAZORJ010000027.1:0-8200 GCA_964582425.1 uncultured Candidatus Saccharibacteria bacterium | reverse complement strand
TAGTAACTTCTTTAGATCTTAGTGGGAAGGATTTATCGGTTTATGGCGTGAAGGAAATTCTATTTAAAGACGAGATGACGCCACGAGACTTAAAGAGATGTGTGAGTGATTATGCAAAGTGATGTTCGGACTTTGGCGTACGTTTTAAGACGCACTAATTACGGCGAGGCAGACAGAATTTTAAATCTCATTACGCCGAATGGCAAAATGTCCGCGATTGCGAAAGGCGTTAGAAAGGAAAAATCTAAACTGGCTGGTGGGATTGAAATGTTTTCTTTAATCGAACTCGTAGTCCACACCGGAAAGGGTGATATTGGCACGGTTACTAGCGCAAAAATGCTGAAGTTTTTTGATAGGATTTTAAAAGATTATGATAAGACCGAGCTTGCGGCAATGATTCTTAAAAAAGTCAGTATAGCATCGGAAAACTCCGGATCAAAAAAATATTTTGAGGTTACTGACGAATGTTTAACCGCGTTAAATAGTGGTGTAGATTTAGCATTAATTGAAAGTTGGTTCTTGATTAATATGGTGAAGGAATCCGGTGAAGATATTAATCTTTATCGTAGTATTGATGGTGAGAAGTTGTCTCCAGAAAAAAGATATGTTTTTGATACTATGGATTCTTCTTTTTGCGAAAAAGAGAACGGTGATTATGGTGTAAATGAGATTAAAATACTAAGATTAATTGTCACGAATAAGCTAAGTACGGTTGCAAAAGTTAAAGATATTGAACAATATTTACCGAGTATTATTAAATTTGCTAGAATTATCGCAAAACAATAAAAATGTGCTAAAATAAAAGCATGAGCGTATTAACTAGGCGCAAAATTGAATTTCGTGAAGATTTTGCAGTGGGAATGATTATTGGTATCGTCGTCCTCATGATTATTATCATGGTGGCGGTTGGCGTGAGCCTTCAGGCTATGAATAATTTGGGCGATTCGTATTTTGTATCGGACAAACATAAACTGGTTTTGACTATGAATAAGGATGTTGCGTCTTTTGAAGAAGGCGAATATGAGCCAGATTATACACATGTAGTTTATTATTATTCTGGTAATGAAATCAAGACTGTGCGGATTTTCTTTGAATATGACAACAGAAGTGATGCAAAATACGCAAATAAGAAGATTGATATGACTACCAAGCCGTGGGCTTCGAAGAAAAGACAACTTAATCGTTATGTTGTGTTTGAATTGACTCCAGATCAATACGAAAACTTAACTACAAATGAAGTTAAAGACAGTATTATTAGTATGAAAGCAGCCGGTGGTGCTGTTGATATTGACACGGTCAAAAAGTAAAAAATACCCTCTTTTATGTTATAATTATTCCTATAAAAAGGAGAAGTTATGGCAGACTTTAATAAAGTTTTGACCCCGGGGGATTATAAGAATGGCGAGCTTAACGTTGTGATTGAAATTCCAACTGGCTCAAACCACAAGATTGAATGGGACCGCGAACACGCATGCTTTATGCTTGATCGTGTTGAGCCAATGGCATTTGCAAAACCTTGTAATTATGGCTTTATTCCGCAGACTATTGATGAGGATGGCGATGAACTTGATGTTCTTATGATTACCGACCAGCCACTCACAACTGGCATCTGGATGAAGGCTAAAATTCTTGGTGTAATGAAATTCGTCGATAGTGACGAAGTTGACGACAAGGTGATTTGCGTTCCAGCCGATGATCGCAATAATGGTGATTGTTATAACTCACTTGAAGACTTACCGAAGCAAACTTTGAAGCAAATTGAGTTCCACTTTAACCACTATAAGGACTTAAAGAAGCCTGGTACTACCGTAGTGAAGGCTTTTGAAGGCGTGGAAGAAGCAAAGGAAGTGATTGCCGCTGCGATTGAGCGCTATAAAAAAGCTCATAAATAATTGAATATAAAAAATACTCCCGTGAGGGAGTATTTTTGTTTTCCTTATTCAGCAGGAGCTGGTTCAGCTTCAACGTCGCCATTAGCCGAAGTGTCAGAGTTCATGCCCTTCATCGCTTCCATAAAGTCGATTTGTTGCTTGACATCAGACGCTTTCAGATAGTTGTATTCGGATTCATTAGCGACGAGCACGACGTAGCGACCATCAAGAAGTACATCTTTGTACTGGCCGTTATTGGAATCGTGGAGAATGTCGTAAGCGGTTTTTGCTTTGACTGGATTCTCGTATTGGTAATAAACCTTAAGGCTGGTAATGGTTTCACCAGAGTAGGCGTAAACTAAGTGTGAGTTGATTGGCTCTTGTTCGTTATCGGTTTTCATAGATGGGTCAGACTCGATCGTGAGTACAAGTTTAGCACCATCCGATACGAAATAAGATTCATCAAGCTCTCTACCACCGCGGCCCATAAATACTACTAGAATCACAACTAATACAACGGCTGCTACGACACCGCAGATTGCAATAATGAGATTCTTGTTTAGTTTTTTCTTTCTTCCTGATTCTTACTCAGACATTTTTTACCTCCTATTAATATTATTTTACCATAAAAGCTTTATAAATCGGTGATTTTAACATGAGTTTGCTTGGTGGTGTCGCGATCGCGCACGGTGACAGTGTCGTCTTCTAGAGTATCGAAGTCGATTACGATGCATTTTGGTGTACCAATTTCGTCTTGTTTACGATAGCGTTTACCAATGTTGCCAGAATCATCCCAGGTAACATTGCCATATTTTTTACGAAGTAGATCGTAGACGGATTTAGCCTTTTCGACGAGCTCCGGTTTATTCTTTAGGAGTGGGGAAACGCAGAAACGATACGGTGCGAGGTTCTCAGCGAGCTTCAAAACAATGCGTTTTTCGCCATTAACTTCGTCTTCAGTGTAGGCAGTAGAAAGTACGGCAAGGAAAAGACGTTCGACGCCAATTGATGGTTCAATAACGTGCGGGATAAATACTTCACCAGTGATTTTGTCGCGGTAGTCCATGGATTTACCGGATTCGCGAGCGATGTTTGAGAGATCAAAGTCAGTACGATAAGCTAGGCCCATCAGTTCTTCTTCGCCATTTGGATAGTCAAACATGAAGTCGGTGGTGCGTTTGCTATAGTGCGCGCGATCTTCGGCCGGTACATCATATTCGTGGATGTTTTCGGCTGGAAGTCCAACGACTGTTTCCAGGAACTCGTGTTGGAGTTTTCGCATTTTTTCGAAGTTTTCTTCCCAGGTGTTAGGTGCGACGAAATATTCAATTTCCATTTGGCTGCATTCGCGGTCACGGAGAATGAAGTCGCGTGGTGAAATCTCATTTCTAAAGGCTTTACCTTGTTGAGCAATACCAAATGGAAGATTTGGATAAATCGTGTCAACGACATTTTTATAATTAGTGAAGATACCCTGCGCGGTTTCTGGGCGAAGGTAAGCTATAGATTTTTCGGCGAGATCTTTATTTTCGGTAGTGTCTTCTGGTAGAACGGCGCCTACGTGAGTAGAAAACATCATGTTGAATTTACGGATTGGACCCCAGTTTTCTTTGCCACAGACCGGGCATTTAGTGTGAGTAGCTAAGAATTCTTCGGTGGTAACGGATTCAGTAATGCCGTCGGCAATCTTGTCGGCGCGGAAGCGGGATTTGCACTCTTTACACTCTACTAACGGGTCAGCGAATGTGGCGACGTGACCGGAAGCAACCCAGGTTTTTGGGTTCATGATGATGGCTGCATCGACGCCATACATATCATCGCGGCCTTCGACGAAGAAGTCCCACCAAGCATCCATAATTTTCTTTTTTAAAGATACGCCGAGTGGGCCAAAGTCCCAGGTACCAGCCATGCCTCCATAAACATCGCTGCCAGGGAAAATAAATCCACGGCGTTTACATAAACTTACTATATCCTCTAATTTGCTCATAAAAGTATTATACCACACTAAGCGATTTAATAGAGAAGCGGATGTGTTATAATCTGTATATGGTAAAGAAGAAAAAAGTTAATCTAAAACGAACGCTCCATTATTTTTGGATGGCGTTGATGCGAAATAAGGTTCGCACGTTTTTGATTCTTTTTCTTATACCGATTTGGATTTTTATTGCGCATGTAATTGTGCCGCGTGGTACTAGTGAAATTATTGGTCAGATTAGTTCGGGTGATTTTGAATTGTCAAATTATGTTGGGATTTTGCTTCTGACTTTGATTCCGGCGGCGTTTAATAATCTGGTTTTAATTCGTTTTCTGGATTGGTTAGATTGGTCGTTGGATGCAAAAGGTGGAGAGTTTTTATCGCAACTCGCGTTTGATGCGGTGATTAATCAATCGATGACTTTTCATAGTAATCATTTTTCAGGGTCACTTACTTCGCAGGCAAATAAATTATCTGGTGCATTT
Organism: uncultured Candidatus Saccharibacteria bacterium; assembly: GCA_964582425.1. GTDB lineage: Bacteria > Patescibacteriota > Saccharimonadia > Saccharimonadales > Saccharimonadaceae > Nanosyncoccus. The sequence continues at coordinate 3,869 of CAZORJ010000027.1, read as the reverse complement.
ATTAGTTTTAAATCAAATTTCGTGTGGGATGTTTTTCCATTAATTCTGATTACGATTTATTCGATTATTACGGCTTTTTTGATTTGTCCGCCGTTTGCATTGGTGCTAGTTTTGTTTGCATTCTTCTTTGTGTTTATTGCATTCTATATGTTCCGTCGTGATTCGTATCGTGAGGAAGAGCTAGCAAACGCGGAGAACAAGCAAACTGGGCAACTTGCCGATGCAGTAACAAATGTTTTAAGTGTAAAATCATATGCTCGCGAGAAACACGAGAAAAACCGTTTTGCTAGGGCGACGAAAAGGACCCATGATGCAACTTTTGGAATGGCAAAAGCTTCGCTGGTTCGTAATTCGGCACTTAATACGGTTGAAACCATTACTTTTGTTGTGATTGTGATTCTGATTATTTGTAGTCAACAGTGGTTTGGATTAAGTGTTGCAAACACGGTATTCCTTTACACGATTTCGATGTCATTAATGGATCATTTGTGGATGCTAGGTCACATTCTTCGCACAATGAACCGTGCGTTTGGTGATGCGAAGGAAATGGTAGAGATTCTTGACATGCCTTACATAATTGATGACAAGACCGACACACCTTTAATTATTAAAAAAGCGACGATTGATTTTAAGAATATTACATTCAAGCATGCTGAACAAAAGACGGCTCTATTTAAAGATTTTAATTTAACAATTCCGGCCGGGAAGAGCGTAGGTCTAGTTGGGATATCTGGATCTGGCAAAACTACGTTAACTAAGTTGCTGCTTCGTTTTGCCGATGTGACTGGCGGTGAAATTATGATTGATGGACAAGACATCCGTGATGTCACACAAAAGTCGCTTCGTGAAGCAATTGCATATGTGCCGCAGGAATCGTCTTTGTTCCACCGGTCGGTGTTTGAAAATATTTCGTATGGTAAACCGGGTGCCAGTAAAGAAGAAGTGGAAGAGGCTGCCAGGCTAGCCAATGCGGATGGGTTTATTCGGGACTTACCAAATGGTTATGAGACTTTGGTAGGTGAACGTGGCGTGAAACTTTCGGGCGGACAAAGGCAGAGGATTGCAATTGCAAGAGCAATTTTAAAGAACGCACCGATTCTGGTGCTTGACGAAGCAACTTCGGCGCTTGATTCAGAATCGGAAGCTTTGATTCAAGATGCATTAAAAAACCTAATGAAGAATCGTACTTCAATTGTGGTGGCGCACCGTCTTTCCACGATTGCTGGGTTAGATGGAATCGTTGTGTTAGATGAAGGTAAAATCGTAGAGCAAGGAACACATAAAAAACTACTTACGAAAAAAGGCGAGTACGCCAAGCTTTGGTCTAGACAGAGCGGTGCTTTTCTAGATGACAAGGATTAATCAGTTTTAGTGTTGTGATAGATTTTTTCGTTTTTGATTGAATCTGGTAGGTAGTTTTTGTCGAGGTGAAAGCCGGATTCCCATTTTTGGCCCTTACCGTAGCCGAGGTCTTTCATGAGCTTAGTTGGGGCGTTACGGAGCCAGGTTGGGACTGGCTCATTTGGAGCTTTGCGGGCGAGTTCTAAAGCCTTATACCAAGCGTCGGCGGAGTCGCGATTTTTCTTGGATTTACTAAGCGCGATACAAGTATGAGCGAGGATAAGGCCGGATTCTGGCATACCAACTCGTTCATCGGCTTGGAAACAGGCGGTGGCAAGACTAAGGGCGCCATTACCAGCGAGTCCAATGTCTTCGGAAGCAAAAATCACCATGCGACGGGCAATGAATTTTGGGTCTTCGCCAGCTTCAACCATACGGGCGAGATAATAAAGTGCGGCGTCTGTATCGGAGCCGCGAAGCGATTTAATAAATGCAGAAATAGTATCATAGTGTTTGTCGCCTTTTTTATCATAGCCAGGCATTTTTTTGCCGGCAGCTTCGATGACCACGTTTTCGTCGACTTTTTCGGCGAGCGAGAGTGCGAGTTCGAGATCGCCGAGCGCAGAGCGAGCGTCACCACCGGATAGTTCAGCGATTAAATCAATGGCTTTTTTTGTGACGCGTTTTGTGGCTTTTTCGGCCTTGATTGCTCGTTTAATGACTTCGATAATGGAGCTTTTATCAAGCGGCGAAATTACTACAACGCGGGATCGTGACAAAAGTGGTGAAATGACTTCAAAGCTTGGGTTCTCAGTGGTGGCGCCGATTAATGTGATTAAACCGGATTCAACGTGGGGCAAAAAAGCATCCTGTTGGGCTTTATTGAAACGGTGAATTTCATCAACAAATAATACAGTGCGAGTTTTTAGATTCCAATTGAGTTTGGCGCGCTGAACAACTTCTTCAACGTCTTTTTTTCCAGCTGTAACGGCGGAGATTTCAACAAAATCTGCCTTGAATTCTTTGGCTAATATTCTTGCAAGTGTAGTTTTGCCAGTGCCAGGAGGGCCCCAAAAAATTAGATTAACTGGTTCACCTTTTTTTACAATCTCAGTTAAGATTCTGGCCAGCGTAGTTTTACCAGTTCCTGGAGGCCCCCAAAAAATTAGATTAACTGGTTCACCTTTTTTTACAATCTCAGTTAAGATTTTGCCTACGCCAATAATGCTATTTTGGCCCAAAACCTCTGATAGTTTGGTCGGTCGCATCCTCTCTGCCAGTGGAACTCTATTCATAAAAATGATTATATAAGATTTTTTAACAAATTAAAATTTTTTATGCTATTATTAAATTAATAATAAAAGGAGTTATATATATGGGTTCATCAGACCTCTACAGAATATTAGATAGTATGGATAGTAGCAGCTATAGCAGCTACACAAATACTGCAACTGGTATCGGAATCTGGGGCATTATTGCTCTTATTCTTGCTATCGTTGGTGCAATTCTAGTATTTTGTCTATTTGCAAACGCTAAAGCAGAACCAAAAGGTAGATTTGCTAAGTGGCTCAAGGATTTCTTGAACTTCAAGACTATGTGGATTGAAGCAATCCTCAAGATGACTTACTATTTTGCAACTATCTTTGTAGTTCTTATTTCATTTAGCTATCTAGCACTCGGCGGCTATGGTGTGCTCATGTTCTTCTTGCAATTAATTCTCGGACCAATCCTTGTCCGTGTAATCTACGAAGCATCAATCATGTTTGTCATGATTTGGCGCAATACTAAAGACATCGCTAAGAACACTGAGAAAAAATAATTAGCTAGAAAATACCCCCTGCAAGTCAGGGGGATTTTTTATTTAACTAATTCTTTTACTCTTTTTGCGATGCCTTCATTACCATCTACTAGCTCGGCTGAAGGAAAGAATTCCTGGATAAGAGGTTTTATCAATGAATAATGTGTACAACCGAGCACAATGGAATCATAATCTTTTGGTAGATTATTTAATAATTCTTCGAGTTTTTTATAGATTTTTGATTCATCTTTATTTAGATTAAACTCAATTGTGTCGGCGAGTCCTGGGCAGGGAAGAAGATCTATGGCTTGGTTTTGTCTTTGATTTTCTTTTACTAAGGTTTCAAGGCGTTCAGAATGAATGGTGCCTGGGGTTGCTAGCACAAGAATCTTATTAGCATTAGATTTCACAGCAAGATTCACAGCAGGCTCCGTGCCGACGAACGGTATTTTAAATTCTTCACGAAGTTTTTCAATACAACGAGTGGTAGCAGTATTACATGCGATTACGATAATTTCTGCGCCCCAATTTATTAAGAATTCGACATTACCTTTAACTATTCGATAAAGTTCATCGTCTTCTTTTTCGCCGTAAGGACAGTTTTTTGAATCGGCAAAATAATAGTATTCTTCGTTTGGAAGAAGCTTCTTGATGGCTTCTAATACTGATGTGCCACCAATTCCGGAATCAAATACACCGATTTTCATCCGTTTATTATATAATATATGTA
>CAZORJ010000026.1:0-8456 GCA_964582425.1 uncultured Candidatus Saccharibacteria bacterium | reverse complement strand
TCCAGCGAAAAACTCCACAGGTTGCGATGAAGGTGATGCTGACGTGATTGCAACCCTACTTGATGCGTTTGCGGGCTTTAAACTTGGTACACCGGTGCTCGCGAGAATTAACAACCGTAAGATTTTGACCGGTTTTATTGAGGCGATGGGACTTGAAGAGCAAGCTGAGAAAATTTTCGGAATTATTGACCATGCTGAAAAGGTGCCGCCGGAAGCGACGCGCGGTGCACTTGAAGAGCTTGGCATTGAAAGCGCAAAAATTAATCAGTTGATTAAGTTTATCGGTATTCATGGCGGCAGGGCGAGTGTAACACAGGCACTCCGCGCGTTTGGTGATCTGAACGATACGTTTAAGAAGGGCATTAATGAGCTTGAAAAAGTGATGTTAATTCTTGAGATGGATGGTCGTGGCACTGATATTGAAGCCGATATGCTGATTGTAAGAGGCCTTGATTATTATACTGGTACTGTATTTGAGTTTGTTTTGCCGGAATACAAACAGGTTGGTTCGGTCTGCGGTGGTGGTCGTTATGAAAATCTAGCAGGGTTCTTCACTGATCAACAATTACCAGGGGTTGGCGGTTCGATTGGACTTACGCGGCTATTTTATGTTCTAAATGAAAATAAATTGGTGAAAAGTCAAGAAGAAAAGCCAATTGATACAGCAATCATCCCAATTACTGAGAATGAGATTGAATATGCGATGAAAGTGGCTAAAGAGAGACGCGCTAGCGGTGAGAAGACAACAATTGTGGCGACCGATAAGAGACTGGGCGATAAACTTACCTATGCTGCTAAGATTGCTAAAAACGGTATCGTGATCGGTGAGACCGAAGCCAGTTCGAACAATTACGAGGTAAAGAAATTCAATTAACGTTTTTATATTCTTGTGCTAAAATAGGTGCATGAATTGGAGGAAGTGGTTAGACGAGTTCGTTCTCGCGGGCAAGGGGATTTTGCTGGCAATGCGAGAAAGACGGTTTTGGGTCGGGTTCGTTATCGCTTTTTTGTTCTTTGGCACGCTTATCAACTTGCTTGCTGGTGGTTTCTCAAAGTTCCAGTTGATGGGCGCAGTTGGGCTTGGTGGCAGCATGAAGATTATCTTAGATGCAATGTTAGGAGTTTTTGGTTACAAAATGATTGTGACGGAGTGGATACCAGTGTTTTTCTTGTCACTTTTGCAGGGGATTTTGATTGGGCTAATCGTACTACTTTGGCATAAAAAACGGGTCACGAAAAATGGAGATAGTTCGAACTCGGCGAATGTCGAGAAGGCGGGAATCATTACTGGTTTAATCGCACTCGGTGCTGGTTGCCCAACCTGCGGGACGACACTGCTTACTCCGCTTCTTGGGGCGTTGTTTTCTACTGGTGGCCTCGCGATGGTTGGGGTAATTTCCGGTGTAGTAACAGCGCTTGCGATAATTATTGCAATTTTATCTTTGAAACGACTTGGCGAGGAAACGTATGTTATAATCGTAAATGAAAAGTATATGAGGAAAAAGGAGGAGCGTGAAAAAAGCGCTTAGAATTGTAGGTGTGGTGGCAGTAATTGGGTTGCTTCTGGCGGCCATTATTTCGAGTATGACGCACAAGACGCCAAATTCGGAGATTGTCTGGGATGAAGATATGACGGTGGGAAATATGGATGCGAAGAACTACTTCATCATTTATTCAGATATTGCTTGTCCGTATTGTATTGCTTTTGAGAATGCAATTATTGAACATGAGGAAGAATTTAAAAAGTATCTCGAGGATAATGATGTTTTAGTGGAGATTCGTTTGTCTGATTTTATGTATGAATATGGCGAGAGTCGTTCAATCGAGTCTAGATATAGTGCTGAAGCAATTCACTGTGCCAAAAAGGAGGGGAAGTTCTGGGATTACTATGATTTGGTGATTACAAGAGTCTGGAATGATTGGTTTAAGGAGCTTGGCAAGTCTGCCTTTGAAAGCTTTAATAAACTAGAAAAAGATTATTGGATCAAGCTTGGTAAAGAAGTGGGGCTAGGTGAAAGTTTTGAAACCTGTGTTAAAGAGGATGAGATGATTCCGGAGTTGATGCAATTGTCGCAGAAGATGTCCAGATTGGTGAATGGTATGCCACATTTTAAGTTTAATAATTATACTTCTGGCGGTTTTGATCTTTCTTGGGGTTGGGAATATGTGCTCATGTACTTTGATGCTGGGCTTAAATCATAAAGTATGAGGGATCCAAAGTTATCACAACATTTCTTACGCTCGCCGAGACTGGCGTTGATTCTGATTGGACATTCAAATCTTAAAAAACGTGACACGGTGGTTGAGATTGGCGCTGGATCCGGTGTTATCACTAGTGCCTTATCTCACCGGGTGAATAAAGTGATTGCGGTGGAGCCGGATAAGGCAACAGCCACTAAACTTCGTGAAAACCTAAAAAAACGCGGAATTTTAAACGTTGAAATTATTGAAGATGATTTTTTAAATATAGAACTTCCGGAAGGGCCTTATAAAGTCTTTTCAAACCCGCCATTCCATCTTAGCTCGGCGATTATCCATAAACTGATAGAGGCGAAGAACCCGCCGGAGTCTTTTTATTTGATTTTGCAAAAACAGATGGCTTTAAAACTAATTAATACCGATCGGCACTATACGTCGCAACTTGGGCTAAAACTAATCCAGGATTACAATACGAAAATTCGTTTACCTTTGAAACCGACGGATTTTACACCACCTCCGGCTGTGCCAACCGTGCTTTTTGAAGCAAAAAAGATTAAAATATAAATAAAATATTATTGTGTTTTGTCAACTTAAAAGTGTTCGGTTTTTTGGCTTTTACCTCTGTTTTTATGGCAAAAGTGCTTAAGTTATTAGAACATCAAAAATCTTGAAAATCAATATTGACAAGCATATTGTCTATGCTAAAATGGAGTTAGATTCAAGCTGATCATACGTTGAGAGAAGCTGGAATCACGTTTTATTGGGTGGAGAGCGTTGAGTTAATTTGGCTAAATTGTTTTCCACCTAGAAATTATTGAAAACCCGGTTTCTCGGGTTTTTTATTATGGTTATGTGGTATAATAGACGTATGAGACTATCAAACAAATTCGAACAGTCCCTTGTTTTGTTAGTTGTAAGTTTAGTATTCCTATTTATTAGTTGTATTGTCTCTGTTATTTCTAAAACAACTTACGCCGAAAGCGAGGACGGCCCAATTTCTGCTTTAACTGAGTATTTTGTGAATATTTTTGATGGATCGGATCGTTTGACGGTAAAAACCCACTCTGCTACAGTGGCAGATGTAATTAATAAGTCTGGTATTAAGTTGAACCAGGGCGACATTGTAGAGCCAGCACTTGAGACAACTATTGATGCCGATAATTACTTTATTAATATTCATCGTGCGAGGCCAGCTGTGGTAAGAGACGGCAAAAAGGATATCTATGTAATGACGGCGAGCTATGATCTTAAAACAATTGCGAGAAATGCCGGGCTTGAGATTTATGATGGCGACGAAGTGCGCCCGGCGATGAACACGCTATTTCTGGAGCTTGGTATGGTGGAAGTATATGATGTAATCCGTAATGGCGGCTCAACTATCACTGAAGAAGAGGAAATTCCGTATGGTGAGCAGAGAATTAAAGATTATAATGTGGCTCCAGGTAAAGAGGAAGTTCGCCAACTGGGTGAAGTTGGGGTTAAGGTTAAGACCTACAAGGTATTCTATGTAGATGGTGAAGAAGCTGAAAGAGAACTAGTAAAAGAAGAAGTAAAAAAAGCACCAGTGACTCGCATTGTTGCAGTTGGTGCTAGCGCGATAGAACAATCGCCACTTACTCGCTCTAAGGGTAGGAATCGTTATACTGTGACGAAACCAAATGGCAGAAAAGTTGAAAGGCAAGAAACCTATTACGATCTTAACATGAGTGGTGTAATGCGAATTGCGGCACATGAGTGTGGCGTTAAAAACTATTATGGCGTACGTTCAGATGGCGTGAAAGTAGACGCTGATGGATACGTAATTGTGGCGGCAAATCTTAACTATTATCCGCGTTGTACGGTGGTTGAGACGAGCCTTGGTCTAGGTAAAGTTTATGATACTGGTTCGTTTGCAGCAACGAACCCTGAGCAATTTGATATTGCGACGGACTGGACTCGTCGCGACGGAGTATAAAAATGAAAAACAACAAGCAACTAGGTCAACATTGGTTAAATAATCGTGCGGTGCTCGATGAAATAGCGGAGCTCGCTCGTACGTCTGATGATGTGACGTTGGTACTAGAGATTGGCCCAGGGCTTGGAACTCTTACGTCGAGTTTACTCAGAAATTTCCATAAGGTTGTAGCAGTGGAGTATGATAGTCACCTTGCCACCAACTTGCCTAAGTCTTTTCCGGGCAAGAATCTTGAAGTAGTGAATAAGGATATTTTGAAGTTTGATTTTGACGGAATTGAAGAAAGATATGCTGTGGCCGGTAATATCCCGTATTACATCACGAGTCCAATCATTGAAAAGCTTTTAACGACGAAAAACGTCCCGACTAAGATTGTACTTTTGGTTCAAAAGGAAGTGGCCGAAAGAATCGCAAACGAAAAAGAGTCAATGCTTTCGCTTTTCGTGAAGAACCGTGCGAGCGTGGCTCTAGGTCCAGTAGTGCCAAAGGGCGAGTTTACGCCACCGCCAAAAGTTGATAGCCGTGTGATTGTGTTAGTACCTCATATTTCTGGGCCGATTTTCCCAGACGATATCTTTAAAGTTGTAAGCGTAGCATTTTCGTCGCCGAGAAAGAAAGTGATTCATAATTTGGTACAGTTGGCTTCAAAAGAAAAGCTTGCGGCTATTTTCAATGAGCTTCAGCTTAGCGTAGATGCGCGTCCGGCTGATCTACACCTCGGCGATTATTTCAACCTTTGGCGCAAGCTAAAGTAACAAAAAATCCGATTTAGTGTTATAATAGTTTTTAATATGTTAGATGTGAAGTTTATCAGAGATAATCTCGATTTGGTGAAGAAGTCCACCAAAGAAAAAGGCTATAAAATCAATATAGACGACGTCGTGCGACTGGATGATGAACGAAAATCTATTCTTTCGCGCGTGGAAGCGCTAAGGCAGAAACGTAATGAAATTGCCGGTAAAATGAAGGGTGGTAAGCCTGCACCTGAACTAGTAGAAGAAGGTAAAAAAGTTAAAGCCGAGCTTGCCAAGCTTGAAGAAGAGCTGACGGCGGCTGAGACTAAGTTGAACGGTTTATTAAAGACCGTCCCAAATATCATTTTTGATGATGTGCCACTGGGTGGCGAGGAGTGCTCAAAGGAAGTCAAAACTTGGGGCAAACATCACGAGACCGGTGTAGATCATTTGGATTATGCCGTGAGTCGTGATTGGGTTGATTTTGAGCGTGGCGCTAAAGTAGCCGGTGCGAAGTTTTACTATCTTAAAGGTGAGATGGCGCTTCTAGAGAACGCTTTGCTTCAATATGGCCTTTCAAAGGTTTTAGAGCACGGCTTTACCTTTATGACGGTACCAGATATGGTGTGCTCGAGAGTACTTGAGGGTTGCGGTTTTAACCCACGTACTTCGGACCAATCAGATGAGTATTACATTGAAGGTGAGGATTTAGCTCTCATTGCAACGGCTGAGATGTCACTTACTGGTTATCATATGGATGAGATTATTGATGAAGATAAGCTTCCGCTCTTTTATGCTGGCTATTCGCCATGCTTTAGAAAAGAGGCTGGTACTTATGGCAAATATACGCGTGGTCTCTTCCGTGTGCATCAGTTCAATAAACTTGAGATGTATGCGTTTTGTTTGCCGGAGCAATCCAAGGAAATTCACGAAAAGATTCTGGCAATTGAAGAGGATATTTGGCAAGGACTCGGTATTCCTTATCATGTGATTAATATTGCGGCAGGTGATCTTGGTGCGCCAGCAGCTAAAAAGTACGACATGGAATACTGGTCGCCAGTGAATAAAAAATATCAGGAGATTACAAGTTGTTCTAACTGTACTGATTTCCAAGCTCGCGCCGTGAACTGTAGAGTTCGTCGTAAAGACGGCACCATTGAATTTGTGCATACTTTGAATGGTACTGCGATTCCTCTAGCGAGAGCACTCGTAGTATTACTTGAAAATTATGCGACCGAGGGTGGCAAGCTTAAAGTACCTGAAGTACTAAGGCCATATCTTAACAATAAGGAGGAAATCTAAATGATTGAAAAAATTGAAGTCACTGGTAACAATGGCTATAAGGTTGAAGAAGGCTTCCGTAAATATGTTGAGAAAAGAATCGGCAAGCTTGATCGCTATCTTCCACGTGGTTCAAAGAAGGATGTCGTTACTAAGGTAATTGTGACCGAGATTGGTGGCAAGAACAAGAGCGATAAATACGAGATTTCAGTTGCGATGGATATTCCTGGTGGCAAAGTAGTAGCCGCAAAGGATGAGTGTTCTAATGTATTTGCTGGCGTTGATTTAGTCGAAGCAAAACTGACCGGTCAAATTCGTCGCTACAAGCTTGAAGTACAACCACATCGCCAAAAGAGAAGCCTTAAAAATCTCTTTATTAAGAGGCACTAATGTGCTAAAATAAAGAGAAGATTAGGAGTAAACATGGCGAAGAAAGAGAAGAAGCCTACTGATAAATTGGCCGATAAAACCGCTCTCACTAAATTTTTGCAGGGCGTTTTTGGTGACGCACAAAAGAAGATCTTGAAGAGATATTGGAAGCGCGCACAGGAAATCAATAAACTTGAAGCAAAATACGAGAAGATGACCGACAAGCAGCTGGCTGCTCAGACGGATATTTTTAAGAGTAAGATTGAAAAAGCTTTGAAGACTGCTAAGGTCGAGAAGGATACCGAAAAAACCAAGAAGAAGGCTAAAAAATCCAAAAAGCACGTTGAAGCTGACGACACGAAGATTTTGAATGAGATTTTGTCAGAGGCTTTTGCTGTAGCAAGAGAAGCTTCTAAGCGTATTCTGGGACTTCGTCCATATGATGTGCAGTTAATCGGTGGTATGGTACTTCACGAAGGTAATGTAGCCGAGATGAAGACCGGTGAAGGTAAAACCCTTGTTGCTATGCTCCCAGCTTATCTTAATGCTCTTACCGGTCGTGGTGTTCATATTGTGACGGTGAACGACTACCTTGCACAACGTGATGCTGGTTGGAATGGTCCAATCTATGACTTCCTCGGCGTGTCTGTAGGCGTGATTATTAATGAGGCTTCATTTGTTTATGATCGAGAGTATGAAAATGAAGAGCATGATGATGAAAGATTCCGCCACCTTCGCCCAGCTACTAGAAAGGAAGCTTATAACGCTGACATTACTTATGGTACGAACAATGAGTTTGGCTTTGATTATCTTCGTGACAACATGACTTCAGAAGTGCAATATCTTCGCCAACGTGAATTAAACTTCGCGATCGTGGATGAGGTAGACTCAATTTTAATTGATGAGGCTAGAACGCCACTTATTATTTCGGCGCCAGCTGGTGATAATCCAGAATCTTATTATCAGTTTGCTAAAGTGGCGGGTCGTTTAGTTCCAGAAGACTATGTCTTGGACGAGAAGCGCCGCTCGGTGACGCTTACTGACGCTGGTATCGAAAAAGTTCAAAAGATTCTTGGCGTAGATAATCTTTACTCAACTAAGAATACGCGCCTAGTTTATCATTTGGAACAAGCAATTCGGGCTGAAGTACTATTTAAGCGCGATAAGGATTATGTAGTAACAAACTCTGGTGAAGTGATTATCGTTGATGAACACACTGGTCGTTTAATGCAAGGTCGTCGTTATAATGAAGGTCTACATCAGGCAATCGAAGCAAAGGAAGGCGTGGTTGTAAAGGAAGAATCAATGACGCTTGCAACGATTTCATTCCAGAACTTCTTTAGACTTTATAAGAAGCTTTCTGGTATGACTGGTACGGCATTTACGGAAGCGGAAGAGTTCCAGCAGATTTATGCATTGGATGTGATTCAAATTCCACCTAATAAACCGATTATCCGTGTTGATAAGGACGATCTTATCTATAAGACTAAAGCCGGTAAGCTTCGTGCAATCGCTGCTGAGGTGAAGAAATACCATGAAAAAGGTCAGCCGGTGCTAGTTGGTTCCGATTCAATTGCAAATAACGAAGAGATTGCGCGATATCTTGATAATGAAGGTATTCCATATGAAATCTTAAACGCAAAAAATAATGAACGTGAAGCTGCGATTATTGCAAAAGCTGGCGAAAAGGGCGCCATTACACTTGCTACTAACATGGCAGGTCGTGGTACTGACATCAAACTTGGTGAAGGCGTCAAAGAACTCGGTGGCTTAGTAGTGATTGGTTCGGCTCGTCATGATTCACGTCGTGTAGATAACCAGCTCCGTGGTCGTGGTGGCCGTCAGGGTGATCCTGGCACAACACAATTCTTTGTGTCTTGTGAAGATGATTTGATGCGTATTTTCCAGGGTGACCGTGT
>CAZORJ010000025.1:0-8463 GCA_964582425.1 uncultured Candidatus Saccharibacteria bacterium | reverse complement strand
CGGTCTGCAAAACCGCGTACACCGGTTCAATTCCGGTAGGCGCCTCCATTTTTTCTGCGAAAAAATTCCGGGCCTTCCGCGTCCCAAGGGGCGGTAGGCGCCTCCATTTTTTTATTTGTCTTCAAATTTGATAATTGGCTTCTTGACCTTAGATAACTTGCCAGCTTTTTCAATTAACGCGGCGACTTTTTCATGATCTTTTTTCTGCATTTCTTCCGTAAATCTCTGACGCGTACGCTGAAGATCTCCATAAAAACCAGTTCCCTTAGCTGCATTCCAAAAATATCTTTCGCATTCCACATTTTTGTAATGCCATGGTTTATTAAATAGATTAAAATGAAGTAACTTCGCGCCTTTCGGTAAGTCCTTAGTTGGCTCCAAATTCCAATTATCTTCAAGTGGCATAATCTTACCACGAAGAATTAAGTTAAGATAATCCTGATCCGGTGCCACTAAACTTACGTCAAAATCCTTCATAAGATCGGTCATACGCGTAATGTAATGGAGCTTGCGTAATTTCTTTAAATCCATCACCAGCACCCCAGAGTTTACGTATTCACTAGCCGGAATGCCCAGAGCGTTCTCAACATAACCCTTAAACTCTGGTACATTCGTCACCTTCGGATCAATCCTAGCCGCAATAGCTTTATCACCAAGATCAATATCAAACATTTTACCAATATCGTCAAGTAAAATCGTATCGCTATCAATATAGACCGCTTTTTCATACTGTGGGAAAAGTCTCGCAATAAATGCCCGGTAATAATAAACTGTTTTCGAGAAAAAATCTCCCGTACCAGTTTTTGTGGCACAATAAGTTCTAATGATTTGTAAATGCAAATTAAATTTCATCTTGCGAAATTCAATTGCTACATTTTTTGTCACCATGTTCCTTAAGCGCCAACGATTCGGCAAACTCAACCTATCATACATAATAATGACGCGGTAGTTACGATTCGGATTTGCGTGCTTCATGAGAGAGCTGATTGAGGCCGCTGCGTACTGCGCGTAGTCATTCGAAATTGTCAAAAATACAGGTACAGCTTTATTTCCGTTTAGTAGATTTATGCCGGTATTGAAAATACTCATAAGTGCTCTTCTTACTCCATTTTACCATACTTTCATAAGCTTCTTCGGCCAGTTTAGCGCGGTTTTCGCTCTCGGTTTTTTCCGGATCCGGATAAAAAGGTCCATCCACATACACCGTCATGTCTGGCCTCGCCTGACCTTTCACTTTTGACTTATGATAAGTTGTAATCATTGTGAAAATTGGCACATTATTTCTAGTCGCATACTTAAAAGACTTATCGCCCGCTGGGAACTTACGGATACCGGTATAGTACGGCCATACATGCGCTTCTGGATAAATCACCAAACACTTCTTTTGCTTAATCCTCTTATCTACTGCTTCATTCATTTCTTTCTTCTCGGCATCATTAGTGCCAAGTGGAATACCGCCAATCATCGGCAGGTATTTACCAATCCCAGGAAGCTTTAAATTCACTGGCGAAATAATCGTAAAAATCCTTCTGTCCGCCACTAAGGCCGGCGAAAACGCATCATGAAACGGATTTGTATGATTCCCGTAAATCACATAACCAGTACCTTTAGCTTTTTTAAATTTTTCTCGTCCGACGATTGTCATATGCAAATAGAATCTTGCATAAAACCTCGCAAAAACCTTAAAGCATCGAAACAAAATCGACGAATACATCCTCACAAATAGATTCTTTGGAATATATTCGTAGCCTTCTGGCAATAATACTTTTTCCTTCTTTTCCTGCTCATCAGTTTTAATTGGATCATCTTCTTCGGATTCGTAATAAAAAACCCGCTCTTCTTCTGGTAAATCACCTTGAAACAAAACCGCTTTAGCCATTACAGATTCCCCTTAAGCTCTTCATATTTCATAAGTATATCATCATATTCCGTGATTTTTAGAATCTTATGAATCTTATCAATTTCAAACGGTTTGACTTTTTGTACCCTAAAATACGGCCAAAACTTGAAGTTATTCGAAAAATGGTGAAGCACCGTATCTTCCTGCGGTCTTTCACCTTGCTCGTTATACTTTCTCGGCATCAATTTGCGCTTCTTAATAGTTTTGTTAAGCGCGGCTTGATCTGCTAGCATCATCCAGCGTTTCATGCAAAGTGCCACCGCCCTCGAGAACATTCCACTCTTCAAACACTCTTCCATATTAAATAGCATCACACCGGAATTCATATAATCCGTCTTTGGAAAATTATAGTGATAAAAATTCTTACCATAAATATCAAGCACGCCTGCCGCTTCGACATCGGTCAAATCTGTATTGTAGAATTCCATAATATTAGCTCTGCACATTACGTCGTAATCAAGATATAAAACCCGATCTAATTCCGCAATCTCCGGCACTTTGTCAATGTAAAGCCGAAGCATCGAACAAGGCGTAAAGTATGAACCCATATTTTTTCTTGGCAAGTTTTCAACAAAAATCTTCGTGGCGTCAATTTTTTTAACAAAACTTTTAGCGTTTGTCTTCTTTACGAGATCATCTAGAAATGCCGTAGTTTTGTCAGTGAACGGCTTAGTATCTTTATAATTAATTGTCAGAATATAAATATCAAGTTCAGACTTATTGTGTTTTAAAAGTGACAGAATCGACACCAGTACGCCACGACTAATTCCGGTATCACCACAGTATAAAATATTCATATTCTTATTATATCAAATATCAAGACTAAAAAATCTGGCCATTAAAAGCCAGATTTTAGTATCTAATTATTTCTCTAGATATTTGTACGTATAGGCAGCAAGCGCCCCACCAAGCATCGGTCCTACGATGAATACCCAAAGAGCACCCATTGGTGCACCATTTCCGGCAATCGCCGACACGATAGCAGGACCAATTGAACGAGCCGGGTTTACGCTGGTTCCAGTAAGACCAATACCAATTAGATGCACCGCAATTAGTGACAAAGCAATCACAAGCCCAGCAACATTCCCATGGTTAGCCTTTTTGGCCGTCACGCCAAGAATTGCCATCACAAATACAAATGTTAATAGGATTTCCACAAGTAAGCCAACCCAAGCATTCTCATTCACTCCGGCTAAGCCGTTAGAACCAAATCCGCCAGTCATATCAAGGATTCCACCACCCTTAAAGATAGCAGCAAGTAGCCCTGCCCCAGCTAAAGCGCCAAGAACCTGCGACGCTACGTAGCCACAAAATTCTTTTACATCAATCTTTTTTGCAATCAGCATGCTTAATGATACGGCTGGATTAATATGGCAACCCGAGATATTACCAATACTATAAGCCATTGTAAGTAAACCTAACCCAAATGCTATTGCTGTGATTAAGTACCCACTACCACTCGCCGAGTCGCATCCGACGGTCATAGCTGTACCGCAACCAATCAGCACCAAAACAGCTGTGCCAATAAATTCGGCAACATATTTTTTCATATATTTCCTCCGCTTAACTAATTTCATTATAGTAAAACCATAGCCAAAAAACAATTATTATTGCAAAAATATTTTATATAATAATTTTAAGAAAAAACAATATTTACTATCTTGCTTATGCTTGATACAATAGGGGTGAAAATCATAGGTCATACAAAAATGTTTTTGGGTAATAAAAACAAAAAATTCTTATCCTACGCTAGGTGTTATTCTGATCGAATCATAACTAGATTTCTTTTAGTCGCAACTTTTTTGGCCGGTTTCGTTTTGAAACTGACTCCAACTCTGGTTGGCGCTCTTGATACTAATCAAGTCTCCGGCGATCCGGGCAGCTGTTCTTTTTCAAGCACAGTTACCGCCGAACACTCAACGACCATTGGACTAGGTGAAAACGCCACTGATTTTGGTACCACCAAAATCACCACTGTTTGCCAAAACTCCGTAGATCACCAAGTTTATGCTATCGGTTATTCCAATAATACAGATGGTAACACTAATCTTATTAATTCGTCTAATAATCTCACCATCCCAACCGGCACTGGCACCGGCAACGTTTCCAACTGGTCTATGAAAATATCAAAAGACACTTCTTCTTATCTACCAGCCAGTTTAACCATCGAAAACAGTTTTGATTCTAACCATGTCGTACCGAATGAAACCACTTTAATCTCCTCTTATGACGGTGCTACAGATGGTAGCACTGGTTCTTCCATTCTTACAACCTACTCTGCTAAAGCCTCCACCACCCAGCCAGGCGGCAACTACGCTGGTAAAGTTAAATTCACACTCACCGCCACCTTAACTTATGATATTACTATTAAAACTTCCACTGGCATCGAAAAAGTAACCCTAAACGGCACCGAGTGCACCAGCTCAACTGGTTGCGTAGTAACCGGTCTCGTCGCCGACACGGCCTATAATCTAGTCGCTACCGTCGCTGATGGCTATGTATTTACAGGCTGGGGCGCAGTTACTACTGGCTCATTCGGCGACAGCTCACTTGCTAGTACCACCTATACCATCGGTGACGGATCAGAAACCCTCAATGCGAGTGCCGGTCCCGCTATCCAAAATCTCAACACAAACGATTGTACTTCAACCGCTTCAACTGTTTATGATAGCCGCGACGGCCATTCATATGTCATCCAACGTCTCTTGGATGGCAATTGTTGGATGATGGAAAATCTAGATCTTGGCCGCAACGCACTAACAACCAACCTCACCAGCGAAAACACAAATATCGCCACCACAGTAACGGCTACCACTTTCAATAGTTGGAAAAGAGTACTTGACCCAAGTTCACTTGATGATGGCGCGTATTACCCTATTGATGGTACAGACAGCACATCTAATGCACCATATGGAACATTATATAATTATTACGTTGCGTCGGCTGGAACCACTAATTCGCAATCCGGTAGCGGCATCACGCAGTACGATATTTGTCCAGCTGGATGGAGACTACCAACAGGAGGCGCAAGCGGAGAATTAGGTGTTCTCTATAATAACTATAATTCATACGCGCTCATGCGCGCATCAATTGCCGATAATGGTGCCGCTTTTGCTCTAGCTGGCATTATTCGGACCACCGGTCAAGACAGGCAAGGCGAAGAAGGTACTTACTGGTCTAATACAAGATCTGGTCAAACCGCAAATACATTAGCATTTCGCAGTAATTCCCAAGTATTCGTGACAACCCAAAGCACCCGTAATGGTGAGTATTCCATTCGTTGCATACTTAAAAAACAAATCACAGACTTAGACTATCTTCAAGATTTTAAAAACCTATCCGAGCAAGATCGCGCCGAAATCCTCTCTACTATGAAAGATAGTACTGTTTATCATCTTACTGATAATCGCGACAACAAATCTTATGCTGTTACCAAACTAAAAGATGGTAATATTTGGATGGCTGAGAACCTAGATCTCGGCCGCACGACTCTATCTAATGACCTTACCAGTGCCAATACCAACATCTCAACAACAGTTTCCGCCTCAACCTTTAATAGTTGGATTAAGACTTCAGGAACTAGCACCGTATCATCGGCAGAGCTCATCCCGGTCTCAGGCACAGATTCTGTTTCTAATACCGCATATGGCACACTATATAACTACTGTGCAACTTCCGCTGGAACACATTGTACTTATTCTGACGAAAACGCGCTATTTGATATTTGCCCTGCTGGGTGGAGACTCCCAACCCATGGGGAGCACACGACGCTTACAACCGAGTATAATACCGATAATGCTCTGAGATCTCCGATTATTGATGGTGGCGCCGCACTTGCTCTAGCTGGGCAATTTCGTAACAGCACTCCAACTGGCCAAGAAACGTATGGGTTTTATTGGGCATCCACCAAAGCATCCATCTCCGGAGAAATGGCAATACTGACAATTCCAATTATTCGTGTCGCATCGGATAACTATGTCGGTAACGGTAATTCCATCCGTTGTTTAGTCAAAAATCCGACCCACACTGCCACCATTTCTTATGGCACCGGTATCACAGATGTTACTATTAATGGCATTTCAATTGCAGATAATGGCACTATTGAGCTAGAAGAAGGGACAACCTATACCATCAATGCTGTTCCTTCTACAGGATATAGCTTTAGTAGTTGGTCTACTACCTCAGGCACCATTGGTTCTACTAATACACAATCAACGACATACTCTATCGGTACCGTTAATGACACTATTTCGGCGACCGCTACATTCACTGGCACTTATATCCAAAACCTCAGTGCCTCTAACTGTACGTCCACGGCCTCAACCGTATTTGATAGCCGTGATATGCACCCGTACGTTATCAAACGTCTTGATGACGGTAACTGTTGGATGATTGATAACCTGGATCTTGGCCGTACCGACCTTACCGCAAACCTAACCAGTAGTAACACCAATATTTCAACAACCATCGCCGCCGCCACCTTTAATAGTTGGCGCACAACCACTGGCACACAAACATATGACGCGGGCGAATTCTTACCACTTGATGGTACCGATGAAACATCTGGAACCGCCTATGGCACTATTTATAATTATTATGCCGCCTCTGCCGGAACTGTTTCCGGAAGTTCTAATACTATTGACGCAACTAGCGACATCTGTCCAGCTGGCTGGCGATTACCAACTGGTGGTAATTACGATGAATTCTGGAAACTATATGAATACTACAATTCTAATGCAATTATTAGAGCGCCGATTTCCGATGGCGGAGCCGCCTTCGCAAGACCAGGATGGTTTACAAATAACGGCTCTCAATCAAAAGGCACCTTCGGTGCATATTGGGCCTCCACTGCAGCATACTCTGCTTCTAGGTATAACCTTAGTATTGGTAATTCCGTCACACCAAGCAACAACTACGACCGAGGTAGTGGTTACTCAATTCGCTGTATCCTTAAAGAGCCAAAGACTATTGCAAAACTCATGTATCTCCAAGACTTTAACAAACTATCATCAGCAGATGTTTCTACGGTTCTTTCATCAATGTCATACAACACAACTTATAACCTTAAAGATGTTCGCGACAATCACGTCTACTCCGTTGCTAAACTAAAAGATGGCAACATCTGGATGGTTGAAAATCTTGATCTCGGTCGCACCGAGCTACTTCATGGCATCAATGATGAAACTTCAAATGTTGGGTCAAATGTCATTGTTGACACAAATACCTTTAGCGGCTGGAAAGTCACTGCCGGCACCGGCACTACGACTGCAGGCGAATTCATCAATATAGACGGCACCGATGCGACCTCCGGTACCCCATATGGCACGCTCTATAATTACTATGCTGCCACTGCGGGTACCGTGTCTGGGTCTACTAACAGTAACGCCAACTATGATATCTGTCCGGCCGGTTGGAGAATGCCTTACGGTGGCGACTACGGCGAATTTGCTGCACTCTACGCTATCAGTGATTACAACTCCCCTGCCACCTTTAGAGCTTCAATCGCAAACGGTGGTGCTGCCTTTGCGCTTCCTGGTTCCGCTTGGGGTGGAGCACCAGATTACACTGGGTACTTCGGCAGCTATTGGACGTCTACCATGCAAAACAACCAACTCACCTATCGTATGAGCCTCAACCAATCCAGCGTTGGTCCAGCCACCAGCGAAAGCCGTAGTAGCAACGTTTCTGTCCGCTGTGTAGCTAAAATCCACAACCGCACCATCTCTGACCTTAACTACATGCAAGAATTCGCACAACTAAATGCAGAATCTAAAGCCTCAGTTCTGGCTTCTATGTCAAATAATGTCACTTATAGTCTCACCGATGTGCGCGATAATAAGACTTATAGAATCGCTAAATTCAAAGATGGCAACATCTGGATGGCCGAAAAC
The DNA here is from genome assembly GCA_964582425.1 of uncultured Candidatus Saccharibacteria bacterium. Lineage (GTDB taxonomy): Bacteria > Patescibacteriota > Saccharimonadia > Saccharimonadales > Saccharimonadaceae > Nanosyncoccus. The sequence continues at coordinate 672 of CAZORJ010000025.1, read as the reverse complement.
TTGGACCTCGGGCGCACCGATATTTCCGTGAATCTTAATAGCATAAACACCAACATTGATACACCTTCTATCTCAGCTGCAACCTTTAATGGCTGGAGGAAAACCACAGGCACCAATACTTATACTGCTGGTGAATTTATCAATGTGTCTGGCAACGATCCAACCAATAGCATGCCATACGGCACACTGTACAACTACTACGCTGCCTCAGCCGGTACCATCAACGGATCTTCTAATAGCAGTAACGCCAGTTACGACATCTGCCCAGCTGGTTGGAGATTGCCAACCGGTGGCAGCAATAGCGAACTCTATGCTATTTATGAAAACTATCCAAATTACGATTCAATTCGTGGCACAGTTGCCGGAGGCGGATTCGCTATAACCTTCCCTGGCTACTTCTATTCCGCCCCAGCCGACCCTGGCATCCCTGGTCCTAGTGGCTACGCTAGAGCATCTTATTGGTCATCTTCTTACTATAACAGTACTAATATGAGCGTACTAACCGTTGATATTAATTCCGGAGTCACCGATATCACCCCAGCAGACATTAATACTAGAGGCGGTGGTAACCCAATCCGTTGTATTGCGAAATAAAAAAAATAGCCATTAAGCTATCTTTTTGGTGCCCGGAGCGGGAATCGAACCCGCACGGATTTCTCCATTCGATTTTAA
>CAZORJ010000024.1:0-8886 GCA_964582425.1 uncultured Candidatus Saccharibacteria bacterium | reverse complement strand
ACCATTCGGGGGTTCGAATCCCTCATCCCCAGCCATTGAATAATTTATCATTCTTCGACAAGAAGTTGAAAGGCTCTCTACGGATGTGGAAGGGCCTTTTTCGTACCCCATTTTGAGGTTCATAAAATAGTCTTCTTCTGTTTTTCATTTTATGAATGACCTTATCTGATTCTATTATAATTAATTTTTTATGTTATTATTCTCATTGATACAGCTTAGTATGTTTCCTCTATGGGCTCGGGGTTTGAGCAGGCTCATTAATTGCAATCTTAAAGTGGCTAATATCACCAACAAAGAACCGACGTGGCGTGGTGCCATTGTCGCTAGGAGCAGCACCAACCCAAACCTCAGTATTAAATGGACCGGCGAGATTAGCATAATTTATAATCATTTGTTCAGTACCATTATTTAGCTTTCCGTAGAGAATATTATTTACCCTCTTGATTGAGACTTTGTTTGATTCGCCAGTAAAGTACTTCCTGACGCGGTCGCTGCTAGCCGATGAGGCATTGGCTGCAAATTCGTATTGGCCAGTCTCACCAAGCCTGAAGCAGAAGCCCGGCCATGGTTGACCAGTTTCGTCCATTGACGAGACGACTGTATTCTGGACGGCATTAGTACCCATACTGTCGATGCTGAAAATGATTTCAAAGTCTTTTCCGAAGTTAGTACTGTCAAACAGACGGATACCGGTATTAAGATAATTCGTACCATCAAACGTCAGAACGTTTTGATTTGGTTCATAGACACTGTCGGCCCAGATAGCATAAAGATCAACTATATCATTGGCGGTTTCGGTAAGGCCGGTTAGAATTTGTTCTTCGTCGAAGTAATCTTTGCCGGTGCCATCTGCGGTAGTACACCACTTTACAAACTGTTTCGTGCCGTTCGTGAAGGTGTTGGCGTCTAGGGTTTGGCCGTCACCGTAGGTTAATTCTTGTTCAACCGTATTATCGGCAACCGTGTTGTCATGGAAGACTACGGTGTAGCTAACTGGAGGGACCCAAATAGCGTAGAGTATAACCACACCACCTGGAGTACCAATATGATCAACAGTTTCTCCAGGATTATAACAGGTGCCAGTGCCATCCGGCATGGTATTCCAACATTCAAACATGTTGTTGGCTTTGGTAGGAACAATAATCGATAGTTCACCGCCTTCAACTTCCATGATATGGCTGGCCGGTGGCGTACTGCCGCCTTGTGTATCATATTGAACGAGATAAGTGGTTGCATCGTAAATCTCAAGTTTAAAGTCAGAAATAGTTGCTTCAATAAACCGAGCCGGATTCCCACTGCTATCGATAATGCCACCAATAGTCGCAGTATAGTTGAAATACCTGTTGAAACCAGAAAGATCTATCAATGTCGTAAATGAAGTACCGCCGTTCGTACTGTAGGAAAGAATTCCATCTTTTTTCCTGACAACAATTTTTGTGCCGGCACTAGTAGGAACAGTTCTCGCAATAGTTGACCCAGTATACGCAGTACGAATCTGGAGAGTAGTTGCATTACTGGCCCTTAGATGGACGCCTGGCCATGGTGAGGTGCCATTCTCATCTTTGTTTGATAATAAGGTTGCCTGAGTGGTTTGATGCGTGCCAAACGAGTTAATGGTAAATTCGACCGTAAAATCTTTGGTGGCGTTAGTCTGATTGAGTAGTGCAATACCGGTATTGATGACGCCGCCAGTTGCATATTTCGCACAATCACCAGTTACATTGCCTTGGCCGTCAAAGGCACAGGAACCATCAAATTTGAAACCGTGGAACCACTGGGCATAGAGTGTAATTGTGGCATTATTTGTGGTCGTAAGGTTGTTGACTTGTTCGGCATCTTCATACGCTATACCAGTGCCATCGGCACTAGTGTTCCAACCCAAGAATTGATGATCGGTAATTCTGTAAGCATTGGTGGTGAGAGTTTGCGCTGTGCCGTAGGTGAAATTCTGGTTACTCATGGAACCGGTGACAGTTGTACCTTGTGGCGCGTTACTATTGAAGGCGATTTGATAGGTAAGCGGAGTCCAGATAGCATATAAGGTTACGGTCGTGCCATCATTAATATTAAGTAGCATCGTATCGCCAGGCTGATAGGTTGCAACTAAAGCACTCGGGTTTTTGCTCCAGCCAAGGAAGACATAGCCAGTTCTGGTCGGTGTTTCGCTGGCAATCGTAGTGTCGGTGGCCGAAAGACTCTCAGTCACTGGTGAAGTTGGCATATTAGAAACAGCATCTTCCGTATTTGGTTCGTAATAGATGCTGTAGCCTACTGGATTAGCAGTAATTGCTAACTGGAAAACTCCAGTATAATTACCGGATGGCGTACCCGAATCTATATATGCACCGAAAGAAAGTGGGTATACATCGTTACTGCTTGCAGTTGTTGTCTGGATTATGCTTTGGCCGGTTGTCAGTGCATCGTTAGTAATTGGCAAATAATAGGTACCGTTTAGACTATAGCCATAAGCAGAAGACTCGAAACTAGCTAATGGCAAACCAGTAGTATTACCACTCGGCAGTGTCACGGTCGGGATAGTGGCGTTATTATTACCGACATAACTTAGACTGGTATCACCAGTGGTTTTAATCGCTATGTTGTATCCTGTAAGATTTGTAGTGGAGGCTGTGATTGTTTCTGTTACTGAGTTTGACATACCCTGACCGACACTGAAGGCGAGGCTACCGCCGGAGGATATTGAAATAGATAGCGTGTCTTCCGCAAAGACCTTAATTGGATTCACGATTGAAGCAGAGATCGCAAAAACTACAGGCGCAAGCCAGATTATTTTCTTTGAAAAACCAAAGTTTTTCGTATGCCAAAAAACTGTTAATCTCTGGATTAGCATAACTGTTTTGTTATTTACCTCCACACTAATATGATTGGCGCTTTACGGGCGAAAATCACATTATTGCTTATATTTATTATACATGAATTTAGCATAATTGTAATAGTTTTTTCACAAAAAATGGGCGCCCGTAGGCGCCCTGGGGGTCATATGAGTTACCTTTTACCGTAATCGGTATAGCTTCTGCCGTTTTTGTCCGTGTGAACGTTGCTGACGTTGCCGTCTTTGTCTTCGTCCCAGGAAAGATGACGATCTTCGTCTCTGGAGTAGGCAGTGTGGTGAATGTGATCACCCTTCTGGGTGGAAGACATACCGCCACCGTTTTCCACGATGCTTTCGGCCGCCTTTTCAACGTCCACTTTGCCAGGATTGCTAAACAGACCCATATTTTTGTCCTCCTAATAAAAAGTACTTTGTTGTTTCCAACAATGGTATTATTATATATTATATTTGTGTTTTTGTCAAGTTGGATAATAAGCTGGGGTCAGTTTTTTCTTTTATATCTGTATAAAGCAATCCCGGTTGATATTAACGTCAAAATGTTTGAAACAGCAAAGAAATATGCACCAACAATTAAGTCGAATACTAACCATAGCGTCTGATTAATAATTGTTGCCTTACGAATGTTTTGTTCCTTTTTCATTAGGATGGTGCCACAGAATACTAAAGCACAGAGAATTGGCAGTATATCTAATGGCCCACTAAATGCTATCATGCCTAGTGCAATATTGATTAATATATATAACGCCACAACTACTTTTGGTGTGGTCTTTTTCTTTTTCTCATATAAGTAGTTGACGATCATTTCAAAAATTGCAAAGAAACAAACGTAGGCACTAGCCCATGAGTCCAAAAAAACAAAATTGAGTGCCGAGAATAGATTTAATAGTAGCAATGCAATAAAGATGTTTCTTCTTTTCTTGAATTGCATTGAACATACACTTGCAATAATACCAAGAATACCGAAGACTTGCGCAATAATAAATGAAGCATCCATATCTATATTCTAGCATAACCATTACTATTTCTATCTTTTAAATATATAAAAAAGTGCTATAATATCGGGGACGTGGGCGGCAATTGGGCCGTCCGCTTGTACTTTAAGAAGGAGGTAGAGTTATGGTCTATTATCTGGCGTTTGCCGTAATTCTGGTCACTCTGGTGCTCATTTGGCGTAACTTCATTGATCTTAAAAATCACAACGAAGGTAATGAAGATATGTCCGAGCTCGCCGGGATTATCAGGAGAGGGGCAAAGACATTCCTAAAAAGGGAATATAGAGTAATTCTTCCTACGGTATTAATCGTAGCGATTCTTTACTCATTATTCCGCGAAGCGTTCTCTGGGCTAACATTCTTGTTTGGAGCGGCGCTGAGCATAGCAGCAGTAGAAATCGGAATGAGAGGAGGAACGTATGCGAATGTTCGTACGACTAACGCAGCCCGGGTCACCGGTGCAATGAGTAGAACGATGCGAATCGCTCTGCTCGGTGGTAGTTTAAGCGGATATTCCGTTCCGGCGTTTGGTCTTTTGGGCTTCTTAATTGTCTGGCTTGGGTCTGGCGGTGCACATGCAAACATCGTTGGGCACGGGCTACTTTTATCCACACCATGTAACGCAGTGACAATGAGACTAACCACATATTCCTTAGGATGCTCGGTGGTCGCAATGTTTAACCGTGTGGCTGGTGGTAACTACACCAAGGCTGCCGATATTTCGGCTGACATTGTGGGTAAAAACATCCACAATATGCCGGAAGACGACTCCAGAATGCCGAACTCGCTGGCGGATTTTATTGGCGACTGTGTCAATGATATCGCTGGTAACATCTCGGACCTTTTGGAAAGCTTTGTCGCTACACCAACTGCCTGTATTCTGATTTCGATGCAAGTATTTAAGGATAATGAGGCGGCCCTCACGGCAGCCTGTATGCTACCTTTCATACTTTCAACGGGCGGACTACTTAGCAGTATTATCGGCGTCAATCACATCATTATTAAGAACAAGAAACAAACTGTATATGTGAATGTGAATGGCGTGATGCAACCCCATGAGTTTAGCCGGGAAACCGCTGACCCTGGCGAAGAGTTAAACCGCGCAACATACCTTTCGGCTATCATTGTAATTGCAGTGGCGTTTTATGGATGCCACTCGGTCTTTGGTAAGCTAGACGGGATTAGCGAGGTCTTCAAAATTGGTTGGGTTTCTCCGGCCGTTGCCGCAGTGCTCGGCATGATTAGTTCAGTCGCGGTTGGCAAGATCACGGAATACTACACTAGTATGAAGTATAAGCCAGTCAAAAGACTTGCGCAGATGGCAACTGAAGGTGATGCTTTTGTCGTGACTTACGGAGACGCGATTGGTTCACGTTCGGTGCTACTGCCGGTTCTCGTCATCGGTATTTCCATGATGATTTCTGGTTGGCTTTGCGGTACCTACGGAATTGCTATTGCGGCGCTCGGAATGCTGAGCTTTGTTGGAACCACTGTTTCCATTGATGCTTTTGGCCCGATTGCCGACAATGCCGGTGGTATAGCCGAAAGTTGTCATCTGGACGAAAAAATCCGCGGGATCACAGACCAGCTGGATGCTGTTGGTAACACCACGGCTGCCATCGGTAAAGGTAATGCGATTGGCTCAGCCGCTTTCGCGACTGTGGCACTCATCATGTCCTACATTGGTAGCTATCCGGCATCAAACTATGGCAATCCTATCACAATTATCAGTATCATCGTTGGTGGTATTATCGGTGGAGCTCTGATTGAGTTCTTTATCGCAATTCTGACCGAGAATACAATCAACTCAGCGAAATTGATGGCTGACGAAGGAGAACGTCAGCTGAGAGAGAATCCTGGTATACTTGAGGGAAAAGAAAAACCAGATTACGATCGGGTAATCAAAATGGCAGCCGATGAAGCGCTGCATTGTATGTTACTTCCGTCGATTCTCGCACTGATTTCACCCATTGTCTTCGGGTTCCCATTCGGCCCCGAAATTGTGCTTGGTTTGCTGGGTGGTAGCACTATCGTAGCAATCAGCCGCGCAATCTTTAGCGGCAACTCTGGTGGCGCCTTTGATAATGCTAAGAAGCTTATCGAAACTGGCGGTCTGCCGGGCTACGAAAAAGGCTCAGCTGCGCATAAAGCGGCTGTAGTTGGTGATACCATTGGCGATACACGCAAGGACGTTGTGGGCGTTGCGCTTGATATTTTCATCAAGACGATGTCGACCGTCGCAAACACCCTGGCACCGGTTTTTTACACATACCGGTTGTTCTAACTCCTGCTCCCCCGACTAAACGTTGGGGGGATTTTTTATGCTATAATGAATCCATGGTAAAAAAGAAAACTTTTTCGAATGAACAATTGAAAAATCTGTCTGCCGAAGAGGTGATAGATAAACTTCAACACGAGAATTATTCCTTACTTAATACTTTAGGTGCAGAAAAACTACGTAAAGAAATGGTGCCGGTTGGCAAAGCTTGTAATACGGAAATTAATTATTTCTACCTAACTACTGGCCCAAATCATGACAAGGAAAAACACAATCAAGCTGCAAGGCGTAAGTTAGTAAAGGTGCTTTCTAAAATCACGCCAGGTGATTATAGCGGAATGCCAAAAGACCAGAAGAACGGTTTAGTGGTTGGTTTTAACCACCCTTCGCTCGGAGAAATCGCACGCATCCTTGTTATGAAAATTGATATTATGGGTGATAAACCAATGTATTTTCCGGTGAATTTGCCGTGGTATGAGGCACTCGCGCCAAACTATGATCGTATTAAGCGGCTCGGCATTATTATTACACCAACTATCACACCGTCCACTTGGAAAAAGATGAATCTTGAAGAGGGCACATTGTTTTACGAATGTGGTAATAGGTTAAAAAAAGATTTTCGTAATATTTATACTGAACTATCTAATGAAGCTGTGCGAAACGGTGGCGTGATTTTCGTAGCGCCTTCAGCAACTCGCCAAGCTACTGTATTTAAAACTAAAGATGTCTACGACAAAAAGGAAGACATTATCCCGACTATGTCGATGCTTGCGATCAAGCTTTATAACAATAAAGATGTGAATTGTGACTTTTTGCCGATGGCAGTGGTGCCACCAAAGGATTACAAACGTGGCCTTAATTTCGGCAAAAAATATAAATTAGTTCCGGGCGAGATTATGACTGCAGCCGAAATTCGTAAAAAATATTTCAAGAAAAAAGATATTAAAAGACTTGAAGGTTTTGACTGGGATTTCCACCTAAGAATTGCCGAAAAATTGCCAAAAAAGTTTTGGTATTAACGACTAGCTTTGTGATATAATCATAAGCGCAATGCAAGAAGAACCATATTTTTATCGTCCGCTCGAAAATATTGAAGACATCGACGAGTTTGAGACTGCCGTAGAACGTACGCATCTCACGAAGAGTCTTTCAAAAGAACGTCCGTATACTTACTGGACCTTGGAGCTTTATGATCAAGAAAATGGTATTCGTGGTGGCGGTGGACTTGGTGTTCTTGCGGCCGATACTAGGCGCGTAGCCGAGCAAATGGGCGTGCATTTTACTTTGATTACGCCATTTTATCCGAGTGAACCACACCAAAAGATGCATGGTGAGACCGTGGTTGACGAGCATATCCCGGTTGATTATCACAACTTTGGTTTTAAATATATTGATTCTGTAAACGTAAAATGCGCCGGCAATCTTTGCCACCTTGATGTGATCGAAAAGTGTTTCAAAACTACTCGAATCGTTTGTATAACGGAGCCGAATTTTGGTGAATTATATTCTGGCATGAGTGGCTCAGACCACCGTTTATACCAGGAAGTATCGCTTGGGTTTGGTGGCTATGCGGCATTGAAATTATTAGGACTTAAGCCTGCCATAATGCAGCTTAATGAAGTAGCAACGTTCTTTGCGGCGCTCGCACGTCTTGATGAACTAGCGTCTAATGGCATGGATTTTTACGAAGCCGTAGTCTACACCAGAAAGCATACTTTATATACCAATCACACGTTGGTACAGGCCGCTGAAGCTGAGTTTGGCGAAGAGCAATTTGAACGTTTTGTTTATCCAAACCTTAAATCGCCGGCCGTCAGAAAATGGATTAAGGATAAATTCGTCAATGGCAAGTTGAAATTGTCGTCTGTCGCGATTGAAATCGCCGAGCTTAGAAGCGGCGTGTCCAAGCTTCACGCTAGGGTTGCGAATTACCACGATATCGCTGGGAATAAAGTTAAATTCAAGGCCGTGACTAACGGCATTGATATGAATAAATGGGTGCTCCCGAGCATTTTGAAGTATTACCACGAAAGTGATATCGTTGATAGCGTAAATTACCCGGTGAATAACTTCGTGGATAACTTGGGCGCGATTTCAGCCGATAAAATTCGCGGATTTAAGAGCGAAGGTCGCACTATTCTAAACGAAGTACTATCTACCCGCCCAGATCAAAATGGCGTATTCTTGCACTTTAATGATGATGAATTTGTCTTTGATTTTAAACGCCGTTTTGTCGATTACAAGCGTCCGGAATTGCCGTTTAAGGACCTCGCGAGGCTTAAAACAATTCTCGAAAGTGCCAACGCGCATTATATTCTAGCCGGTCGTATTCATACTGGTGACCATACGATGGCAGAAAAGCTCCATAAGATTTTGCACGAGATTAAAAAAGATGATTATCTCAGCACACACGTTCACTATATTGCTGATTATGATGAAAAACTTGCCTATGCTTTGTCTTGTGGATCCAATGTAGCAATCAATGTACCGATTGTCGGCCTTGAAGCCTGTGGCACTTCCTGGATGAAGGATATCGCGAACCTTAATCTCCTAATTTCCACTCATGATGGTGGCGTTGCCGACGCTTCGTCCGAAAACTATCTTTCGGTTCGTGGTGCGTCTGAGGATGAAGAACTGAGCGAGTTATATCGCCGTATGGAAGAAGCAATTGCCGCCTGGCAAAATGATTTCGATCTTGAATTCTTGATTCAAAAGCAACTCGCAGCTTATCTTCCGGTGATTTCTGGCTCCAGAATGATGCGAGA
>CAZORJ010000023.1:530-9116 GCA_964582425.1 uncultured Candidatus Saccharibacteria bacterium | reverse complement strand
GTCTGGTTCTCATCCAGAAAATCGCGGGTTCGACTCCCGCCGGAATCACCAAGATTTTGAATAAAAAAGCAACAAGGGTTGCTTTTTTTGAAAAATCGCAGGTGATTCCTAGCGTGCGGAGCACGCGTCTATCACTAAATTCGCTCGCGAAGCGAATAGCCGAAGCGAAGCGGAGGCTAACTCCCGCATTCGCTTGACAATACCTACGCAACTGATATAATAAAAGCATAAAAGTCATACATTAGGGAAAACAAAAAATGAGCAACATCCGCGTTAATGTGGGTACTCCAGATGACATACCCGTACCAAACACCGGTGTACTTACTACTACAACTGGTACCACTGCAAGTGGGAGTAGTACTTTTTATATTGGGATAGGAGTTATAACGACAGTTATCCTCGTCGTTGTCCTCCCAATTATTCTAGTTAGGAAAGGCGTGTTCAAGAGGCCTGTTTCTAGTTTTTCTTTATTCTCCAAAAAGAAACTTCTCCCTAATATTTTGATTCTGGCTCTCTTATCCTTTGGTATGACTTTTTCTATTCTTGATATTGCAAAACACAACACCACTGAAACGCAGGCAGCGAGGACGAGAGACATCACTAATACTCTTACTATTGTGGCTGAGGATTTAGAGATAGATATTGGCATTGATGATGAGCCGGTTTATAAATCTGCAGCTTCGGTTATTACTGTAGAAACTGGTACGGATGCAGGTTATACATTATCTGCGTATGCATCCAACCCGGATTTTGTGGCGGAAGAGAATCCAGAAAACAAGATTCATGGTCTAACTGGTACTGGGTTAACTACGCTTAGTGAAAATACTTGGGGAATCAGTTTAACTGCTCCGGAAAGCCAGAATTCCAACACTTGGCAAGCTATGCCAGCTACAAAACAAGATGCCATAGTGCTGAAGACAACAGATGAAGCCACAGCTGAGGGCGACCAGACAACGGTTTATTACGGCATATATGTTAATTCCGAAATACCATATGGTACCTATTCTGGTGTTATTAATTACGTTGCGGTAGCCACTATAACGGATCCTGGGTTTACGGTTATTTTCCATGGGGACGATGATCTCTACTTTGACGAAGACAAAACTGAAGACGTAAATATTGTCCATTATGCAAAACATTGTGAGCCGGTTTATGGCTATATTGGCCAGCCAGTAGTCCTAAAAACTCCAAACCTAGAAGAAGATGGTACTAAAACTATGCCATATTATGACTATGATGGTACTGGCGACGATGAGGATAGCTGGTATGAATTTGCGCAAGGTGATTATGGTAATTGGGGTGGGTCCGTTCGGTTTGAAGGTGCGAAATATCTAAAAATAGAATATGTTTTTGATGCAGATGCTTATTCTGAAATATCGTTATATGGCGAAGAGAATGACATCCATCTATATGGTAGAAATAGAGTTCTTAGTGATGAGAAAATTATTAATGGTGAATATTTTGAAGCGTTTTTTTCTTTTTGGGTTGAATATGATTCAGAGACGGGTGATTCGGATGGTATGGATATAAACCATAATTATGGTTTTTATACTAAGGTATATCCTATTTATGATGAAGAGAAGGAAGGAACAACGTACCAGAACAACGGAGATATGTGTAGCTGGTATGTGAGAGATGGACAATACAAGGAGTTAATCAATGCCCATAATGCAGAATTTGATTCTTGGGAGTCTGATGATTTCCATGTTGATGATTGGAATTACATTATAGAACAACTAAATACCGATCCTGAAGCGGATTCACTTTTAGGGTGGACTATTGACGTAAATGCGACGTGGTCTCATGTGATGAATTTTACTTTTGATGCAAATGGCGGCCAAGCCAGACAGTGTATACGTACAAATAATAACAGTGGCGAGTGTTTGGAATATGAGACATTCACTACATACACGGAGAGACATCCTGTGGACGAAACTGTGATTGACAGCACACGCGCAAGAATATTCCGTGGTGTTTATAGCCGTGAAGATGGGCAGTATTTTACAAAAGATGGCTACAGACTGATAGGTTGGTCTATGGACCCAAATGCGACTACACCAGATTATAGTGGCTATGGTAGCATACATGGTATTCTTATTCCACAAGGTGAGGCTAGATTAGACCTCACCTTTTACGCCGTTTATGAAAAAGTTTTGACAATCCAAGATTTAACATATTTGCAGGATTTTAATAATCTTACAGCGGGCCAAAAGAGCGATGTCATTTCATCAATGGAAGATAATACCAGCTATAGCCTTCTGGATAATCGTGATGACAGAAGTTATTCTATCGCAAAACTCAAATATGGTGTCTGGATGGTGGACAACCTGGATCTTGGGAGAACTACACTTGAAACTAATTTAACGAGTGAGAACACTAATCTTAGTGCAACTGTCACGGCGGATACTTTTAATAGTTGGAAAAAGGAAACTAGGGTGGGGACATATGATGACGGAGAATTTATCCCAGTTGATGGCACTGATTCTGTATCCGGGACAATATATGGCACTCTGTATAATTACTACGCCGTAACTGCGGGGACAATTTATGGTAGTTATGGTATGGACGCGCAATACGATATTTGTCCAGCCGGCTGGAAGTTACCAAACATTGGGGATGCGAGCTCTTTAATTAATAAATATAGTACAGTTAATAGTGCACGAGCATCTGTTGTGAATGGTGGGGCAGCTATATCTATGGCTGGACGCGTTATTGGTTTAGAGCCTCTTGCGGGCAATGGTTATTATTGGACATCTAGCTATAGACACCGTAATACCACTTATTCTTTGACCGTAGATATTGGAAGGGACGTCGTATCATCTACCGTTTATGAACCAGATCGTAATTATTTACATTCCATTCGGTGTAAATTAAAATAGGTTTGTTTTATCGTATGAATACCATATAGTATATCGTTTGATTTTGATTAGTCCTATAATTAACAATAGCGAAATAATTAAAAGAAGTGACACCTTGTTTAAAAAACTTGCTGTTGTCTACAAGCTTGATGAATCATGCTTTTCTCGTATTGTTCGGCGTTATTCTGTAAAACAACGTATTCTGTTATAGTTTCTTTTATCAGTGTTTTGTCAAGTAATGTGCGCGGGTTTCGGTATTAATAATCTTCGTCACTAGTTTCCGTTCGGATCTAGCGTAAAGTAGAACCCAGATAGTGGATTGGTAGCCACAATATCAACGGTTTTGCCGTGGATTTCCGTGGTTGAGTTTGCTACACCATTACCATTGGTTGGTGGAATAATAATCGCGAAGATTGGCGATCCATCGCCACAGTATTGGAACATATTCGTGATAGTTTCAACGGCAGACATATCCCAGCCGGCAATGCTGAGGTAGAATTCGGATGCCCAATACGTGCCAGTATAGGCAAAAGCATTAGAGGTATTGGACACGTGCGATGTATCCCAGCCGGAGAGGTCAATATAAACTTTGCCCGGAACGCGACGGGCGGTCATATACATAATTTGATAAACATTTTCTAGACTCGTGGTGGTCCAGTTTGAAAGGTCCAAATGGAAATTGTCGGCATAATAGGCGACGTTTGCAAACATGTTTGACATGGATGTCACACTATGGACATCTAGGTCTTCAATACCCGTAATAATAACTTGGGCTGCGTTATACCCGAAATTATTAAACATAGAAGACATGGTGCCAACTTTCCCAGTGTCGAAGCTTGAGATATTTACTGATACTCTGCCTTTAGCGTTGTAACCAACATTACTAAACATATTAGACATGCTTTCTACACTGGAAGTATCAAAATTGGTTAGATTTAACGAAAAATCGGTAGTAACGCTACGCCCGGCATTACTAAACATGAGTGCCATAGTGTTTACTTTTTTGGTGTCAAAGCCCTCTAGACCTTTAACTTGCCAAGAAGAAGCACTATATCCGGCTGAGCTAAACATGGAGTTCATTTTTTCTACTTTCGCAGTATCCCAACCGGTGAGATCCAACACAAAGCTCCCAGTAGCGCTATACGCAAGACCATTAAACATAGATTGCATAGTTGTAACTTTTGATGTATCCCAATCACTAAGCCCCTCAATTGTTACACTTGAAGCACCACGCCCAAAATACACAAATGCGAAAGACATATCCTCTACATTTGAGGTGTCCCAATTAGAAACATCTAGGGATAGTGCGGTGGTAACATTGTAACCCGCACCATAAAACATTCTGCTCATATTGGTCACGTTGTTCATATATAGGCCGTCTAAATCAAAGGAAGCGCAGTTTCTAAGAAAATAGAACCAATATTTAGTGGATCTTGGCGCTACGGTTCCGTCCACCACCACACCAGTAATTTGGTCGCGGTACGATTCATACCATGGAATATCGGCAGAGCTAGTAAACCCTTCCATCGGTATCTCGCCACTTAAGACCGCACCGGAAGCCGGCTCGGTATCACTAATCGTCAGAGTGTAGTTGTTTTCTTCGCCGGACATGGCGTAGTAAATATGCTCAGACGGGGCAGAAGCCTCTGGCTCCGTTCTGGATGCTGGGTGAACTATGATGTATTTTACTTTGCCAGTGTAAGTATCGGCAATCTGGTTTCTCGCAACATATGTTGCATAAGTGGATTTGAACTGCGAACCAGAAACGTTATCAGTATTAGCAGCATACGACGCGACTTTGGTGTATACACTTGGCACTACGTGGTAAGCATTAAAGCCAGTAGTGAGGGTAGGGGAATAAGTACCAGAAACGGCGGTGAGCTTCATTGCCCAATTGGACACATTACCAGAAGTGGCAGTGCCGGTAGCGATGCCGTTAGACGCGTCAAGCACGGCAGGGACCATAGTGGTATTACCATACGTATCATTACCATATCCCACCGCATAGACAGCAAACCCGTCCTGGTCATTACAAAAGACGTTAAAGGTGGTTTCACCGATGTTTTCCGCGTAGGTGCCTATCTCAACCGTAGCGCTATGCTCGGAGCCAACAGTAGTAGACATAGAACATGAAGTTGCGATGGAAACATTAATATTGTCGTCCGCATAGACGCTAGAACCACCAAAAAACAAAGCTGGCAAAAAGGCTGCAATCAGGCCTAATATTCTGAGTAATTTGTTTTTTATTTTTGTCATGACCTTTATGCTTTTATAGTAGCAAAAAAACAGAATAATTCAAGAGTATTTAGCATTAGCGGATTCTTGACAAATCACTATTATTTAATAGAATAAAAGGTATAGGGGTCATGCATGAAAAATAAAAAGGTGAAGGTGTTTAGTTTGGTGATTCTGATATCTTGCTTTTTTGTTCCTGGTACATATGCAGACACTAGTAGTACTGACAACGTTACTATCACAGTCCCGGTCTCTTGTTCAATTTCTAGCACAGTTAATTCCACCCATAGCGCCACAGTGAATCTTGGCACTTATGAGGATGAGATTGGTGAAACGACTTTCAAGATATTATGTAACGATGCAAACGGCTTTGCCGTCTATGCGATTGGTTATTCTGGTGAGACCTACGGCAATACTACGATGGTGCCGTCTAATTTACCAGCTGCTAGTGGTATAGTTACTGGTACGGCGACTTCTGGTGATACGTCTAACTGGGCCATGAAGCTTACGGCGGTATCTGGAGATTACCAACCAACGCTTGGCACTGGGTTTAATGTTTACCATGCGGTGCCGGATGATTATACTAAGGTTGCAAATCTAAATGCTAGCACCGATGCTGTATCTGGTTCACAATTCAAATCTACTTATGCGGTTTATATTTCTCAATCACAACCGGCTGATACCTATACTGGTAAAGTAAAATACACCGTTGTGCATCCGGCAGATGCAGATGCGCCGGATTATCTTGAACAAATGCAAAACTTAAGTTCTACTTCCTGCACATCTACTCCAACACGAGTTCGCGATAACCGTGATAAGCACGTTTATATAATTCAGCGTCTTGAAGATGGAAATTGTTGGATGATGGAAAACTTGGATCTTGGACGCACGGATCTCACTACGGACCTTACTAGCGAAAATACGAATCTCGCTACTACGATAGCCGCGGAAACATTTAATGGTTGGAGAAAAACAACTGGAGCAATTACTTATACTGATGGTGAATTTATCCCTGTGACGACTGAAAATTCCTTAAACGGTCTTGATATGGATCCTACATCCGGAACTTCATATGGTACACTCTATAATTATTTCGCTGCTTCGGCCGGAACTATTAGTGGGAATTCAAACAGTAATGATGCGGTTTACGATATTTGCCCGGCTGGATGGAGATTACCAACTGGTGGCAGTACTGGAGAATTTGCCAATCTTTATTCCTACTACAACTCAAATGCGCTAATGAGAGCTCCGATTGGAAGCGGGGCGGCATTTGCGCTCGCTGGTATGATCAATGCTGCGAGTGGGGTGGTGCAGGGCCAGGGTTCTAACGGATTATATTGGTCTTCTACTAGAAACGATAATACAAAAATGTATCGTCTATTTGTAAGTACTTCATCTGTTAATCCAGGAGGTAACTACGCCCGTACTGTCGGGTATTCGGTACGCTGTATCCTGGATGAATTAGTGATGCAAGACGTATCTTTGTGGGGTAGCGATGTTGGGGCGGGTGAAGAAGTTGTGGTAAAGGATGCTAGGGATGGAAAAATATACACTGTGGCAAGACTCGCAGATGGCAATCTTTGGATGACACAAAACCTTGATTTTGATATTGATTCTACTAAAACTTACACCTCGGCAGATACGGATATTTCGGCCAACTGGACGCCAAGTACGTCTACCTATGCTACAAATGACACGACATGGAATAACTCCCATACCACTCCTGAGTCTTATGATCCTGGTGATTATTATTTTGACGAAACTGGTTTTGAAAAAATTCAGTTATTAAACGATTATCTGGATAGCTGTTACAATGAGTCTTGCAACCAAACCATTTATGCACAGCTTCCTGATGATTGTATTGACTTTTTAAACACATGTGATGTGTTGTTTGAAGAGTGCGATTGGGATGCTTGGCCGACACCTAAATCAACTTCGGGTGATTCGCATTATCATTTTGGCAATTATTATAATTGGACCGCAGCTTTAGCAACGAACAATAGTTCTAGCTATTCCGGAAATAGCACTCCTGTTAACCAGTCTATCTGTCCAGCTGGTTGGACTTTGCCGCGCGCTGGATATGGCGAAGACTCTTTCTATGCACTTTTCAATGAGTATGACACAAAAATTGATGCCTCTAATTTCGCATGGAATAATCCACAAAATAGTCCAAGGTATTTGACAATCGCTGGAGGTGCGGGCGGGATCTATAGTTCTGGTGGTTATTACTGGACAGCAGTTACTTATAATCAAAATGATGCTTATGGGGTTGGTTTATACCTTGGTTCACCAGTGAACCCAGTCAGCAACCCCATTATTCGTTATTACGGTATTCCGGTGCGTTGTATTGCCCGTCCGGTGACCTCAACCGTCACTTTCGTCGCTCCATAATTGACTTTTTTTACATTTTGTGCTATAATTATAGGTGAAGTGTAGTCTTTTTTAGAGGAGGGGAGAAAATGAGTATATTAGATTCGCTTCGTAATTTTATCTTCAGAACAAGGATCGCTAATTGCCCATCTTGCGGTTGTAAAGATATCACCGTTGAGGTGTGGGAAGGTGAGGAAGAATGCTTCTTCGCGTGCATTTACTGTGAAAACTGCGACCGTGAGCGCATAACTTACAGCTATGACGGCGAGGATGTTGCCGTAACAAACATTATCAATAGTTGGAACGACGAAGCATCCTTTTGGAATTATCACGCAAAAAAGCACAAAAGACACCCTCGATTCTGGTTCTAAATACCCCCTACCGCCTTGAAAAAGGCGGTTTTTTATAGTATAATAATACTTATGAAAAGTCTTCCAATCGTAGCATTAATTGGTCAAACTAACGCTGGAAAATCGAGTATTTTAAACCGGATGGCGCATAAAAACATCGCGATTGTGGCCCGCGAAGCTGGCACTACACGCGATAACGTCATGGCGAAAATCGATGAGCGTTTCATTTTGATTGATACGGCCGGCCTCAAGGACCCGACCGATGATTTTGAAGCCTCCATTCAGGATCAGATTAATGACGCGATTGAGACAGCAGATATTATCCTTGTAACGCTGGATTCTACAAAGTATTTTGACCATCGCGATAGTCGCATCGCAAAGGACGCACTCCGTTCCAAAAAGACGGTTTATCTGGTATTAAACAAGTGCGATCTTGGTGAATCTCTCCCTATAACAGAGTTTAGAGCACTCGGTGTTGCGCCGGAAAACATCTTTTACGTCTCGGCGACGACTGGAGAGGGAATGAATAAACTGCTCGCAGCACTTCCAAATGAAAAAATCCACGAAGAGCCTAGCGACAAGATTAAACTTGCGCTGATTGGCCGCCCAAATGTAGGAAAATCTAGCCTCTTTAACTCGCTCGGCAAGAAGCAACAGGCCATCGTGAGCTCTAAGCAGGGCACAACGCGCGACATCAACCGCGTAACAGTAAAATATAAGGGGCGTGAACTTGAAATTCTAGATACGGCGGGGTTACGGAAACCTGGCAAGCG
>CAZORJ010000023.1:0-520 GCA_964582425.1 uncultured Candidatus Saccharibacteria bacterium | reverse complement strand
GAAAAATTCTCCGCGATTCGCACGCTCGCCGCGATTGAAGAAGCCGATGTCTGCGCCTTGCTCGTAGACGCCACGGAGCCACATTCCAAACTTGACCAATCGCTTGCTGGCCAAATTGTGGATGCTGGTAAGGGAATTATTATTGTAGTAACTAAATCCGATCTTTTAGATGATGCTACGCCAACCAATTACTTCGGCGACGAGAATATCAAAAACCGCACCGCCGCAGACTTTTTGATTGACGGACTAGAGCACGATTTTAACTTTTTGCCTTACGCACCAGTCCTTATCACCAGCTCTAAAACTGGCGATAATGTGACACAATTATTTGAGCTAGCCTTGCAAGTAGCCGAGAACCGCAAGACCGAAATCAAGACTTCTGACCTCAATAAAATCCTGAATGAAGCCATCATCGAGCACGCTCCGGCTGGACTTAAGAACACCCACCCGAAGCCAAAATACATCGTCCAGACCGACACTTGCCCACCTTGGTTTGTGATTCATGGCCGCGAGTTAGAAC
>CAZORJ010000022.1:0-9451 GCA_964582425.1 uncultured Candidatus Saccharibacteria bacterium | reverse complement strand
TCGCATTCTTCTTACGAGGCTTGCGAATCAACTGATTAATAGTTGGCATTAAAATATCCCTATTAAAAATTAATATTATTATAATTGCCTCGTTTACAGGTACAGCAATAGTAAACGAGATGAAACTCTTCCCTGTATTATATCACATATGTTTTAAAAAGTCTACATTCTAGATAAAAAATCGCCCCGTAAAAGGGCGAGCTGGGGATTAGTAGACCCACGAGGCCTGATTAAGGAGATTTAGAACTTTGTTGATATAAGTAATGTTGTCGTGTGCGACGTAAACTTCTTCGAGCTTGCCCATCAGACGAGTAGTCATGAAGACTATTACATCGTCGCGTTCTTCGTCGGTGATTTCAAACTCAACGTCCCCTTCTTCGGAGATGCTCGCTCTGATGTCGTAGTATTGATGCTCGTCACCAAAGGACATAGTCGCATACCCAACTCTGCACGGATGGATCTCTTCCATCTCTGCTCGATCCCGGAAAACCTCAAATTCCTTTTTCAAGAATTGGTTGATTTTCCGTTTAAGAGTCTTCTTGGTCGACTCCGAGACCTGATTGCCGGAAAAAATGACAGCTTTTCTCATACTGCCCCACCTCCCAAATAGCATTTGTGGTCAAACTAAAAAAGTGCAACCCACATCTTATTATTATAGCATGGATTGCACTAAAAGTCAAGTAAAACTACTTGTTTGACTTCGAAAGTAGATTAACCGCCGCTTCAATCGTCATACGGTTTTTGATGTCTTGTTTGACGTTTGGATCCTTCAAGTTTTTCAACGCTTCAGGAGATTTACGATAAACATCGCGAAGCTCGGCGAGCTTAGCTTCAACGTCTTTGTCGCTAACAGTCACCTTTTCGTTAATAGCGAGAGTTTGTAGGCAAAGTGAAGCTTTGACGTTTTCTTCAGCCACTTTTCTAGCCTTCTTCTCCCAAGTTTCTTCAGTCTCGCCACTACGCTTGATATATTCTTCAAAGGTGATTCCCTGTGACTTGGCGTTACGCTCCAAGTTCTCGCGAATGCCGTGCATCTGGTCGCTAATCAGGATTTCTGGGATCTCACCAATCTTGGATTTCTTAATCAAAGCCTTGATGAGCTCGTCTTTAAACTTTTCTTCAACTCTTTCTTCGGTTTGAAGCTTGAGGTTCTTTTCAATGTCTTCTTTTAAAGCCTTCAAATCTTTGAATGGGCCAACTTTTTTAGCGAGTTCGTCGTCGATTGTTGGCACTGCCACCTCGTTAACCTGTTTCAAAAGTACGTTAAACACGGTTTTTACGCCGGCGAGGTCGGCCATGCCGTAATCCTTCGGGAAAGTAAGCTCAAGGTCAAACTTGTCACCCGATTCGTGGCCTACGATACCATCCTCAAAACCTGGAATAAAATTGCCAGAACCAAGTGCAAGATGATAATTATCAGCTGAACCGCCCGGGAAAGCAACGCCGTCTTTTTTACCAACGAAATCAATAATCACTTCGTCGCCGAGTTTGGCTGGGCGCTTCACAACCTTCTTTTCAGCAAAGGAATGAGCGATGTTATCGAGTACGCCATTTATATCTTTAGCGGCAATCTTGACCTCGTCACGTTTTACGCCGAGCTTCTTAAAATCACCGAGCGTCACTTCTGGCACTACTTCTACGGTTGCAGTATATTCAAGCATCTCACCTGGTACAAACTTGGTGACATTAATTTCTGGGCGAAGGAGTGGCATTTGTTTTTCTTGTTCAAAAGCGCTCACTACGGTCGTACGGACAGCGATATCCATCGTTCTAGCATTTAAATCATTTTCCGGTACGAATTTTTTCGCAACTTCAGTTGGCACTTTGCCTTTTCTAAAGCCCTCTACGCGCACTTCTTTGGCGAGCGTCTCAAGCGCCATTTCACTGGCTTTCTTTAGGTCGGTACCATCTAAGGTTACAGTTAATTCAACGCGAGAATTAGCTAGCTTCTTCAGCTTTGTTTTCATATTATCTCCTAATAGTTTTGTATATTATAACACAGTTTTACCAGATACGGTAGTGCGGAAGTGAGAGAGCGTAAAGCGCGGGTCGGCGCCGAGTTTGACATTTGGATTCATAATGCCATCTGGATCAAAGATGTCCTTAATTGCAGCATAAAGTTTCTTTTCATCATCGCCCATGTTAGCACCGGATACTAGAGCTTTCACGCGGCCTTCTGGTGAACCGCCGGAAATTGAACCGCCTTCACGATTGATAATAAAGTTAGTGGCGCGGATAAACGCTACGGCACGTTTCAAAAACTTCTCATCTTCTACGTCAAACTTCGGACGCAGGCTATAATTGCAAGCAGAGTATGAACCGTAAAGCGCAAGATCGAGTTTTAAGCTCTTTTCTAGCACTTTCAAATCTTCGAGGAAACGACCAAGGTTTTCTGGCGGCAAATAGAAATCGGTCGCTAGTGGTACACGCTCGCCGGAGCGCACCTGATTCAGGAAGCTCGTGAGTGAATTCTCAAATTCGTTTAGCATTGACTCGTTCTTCGGCGATTCAATAAAGATTTGGGTATTTTTCGGCAGGTTCTTTTTATATGCGGCAACCTTGTTCAGGCGTGCGTTATTGCGCTTATCAAACTTTGTAAATACCACAAAACCACCTTCAAATTTTTCGGTGTTGATACCAAGCTTTTTACCGGAATCTTCGGCTGAACGTGCGATATTCATATCATAAATATTGAGTTCAAGCGGCGTCAAAGCATTCGCAAAATCTAGGTATTTCTTCGCATCCTCAAACTTTTCAAAGGTCGCTACCACGCGGCTGGTTTTGGCTTCAATCGGCACTGTGCGTAGAATTACCTCTGTAATAATACCGAGCGTACCTTGCGAACCAAAGAACAGCGGCATGAGATCAAACGATTTTTGGCGACAAGCGAAACCAATCTTGGCATAACCACGCGATTCGTGCTTGCTTTTACGAAGCTCTTCAATCAGTTTTTCGTTCTTTTTGTAAAGCGCATTCAGCTTCTTGTAAATTCCACCTTCAGCGGTTTTTTCTTGCGCGATTCTTGCTACGGTACGGCTACTCATCCAGTCAGTTTGGATGGTATCACCGGTCGGCAAAACCACCTCAATTCTTTCAACATAACGCATAATGCCACCATATTTACCAGAGTAAATATCGGCCGGGCAGTTTGAAATCAGCCCGCCAATCGTTTCCTGGTCGTGCCCGCCAATTGGCAAAGTGAGACCATTAATTGAAAGCGCGGTGTTTAATTCCTTCAGCGTAATACCAGCCTGTACGCGGACCAATCTCTCGCGTTTATCGGCTTCGAGTAATTTATTCATTTTTTCGGTTGAAACAATCAGGCCATTAGAAAGCCCCGCGCCAGTTTCATCTAGCCCAGAGCCCCATACCGTAACCGGCAATTTAATGTCTTTGGTGGCTAATTGATGGCAAAAACGCATGAGTTTACGGACGTCTTCAGTCGATTCTGGCAAAGCCACCGCTTTTGGTTTAATTTTTAAGACCGAGCGATCGGTTGAATACATTTCAAGAATTTCTGGCGAATCAAAAGTATTGCCAATAGTTAGCTGATTCAAATATCTCGCTATTTTACCCATCCTGCTTATGATTATAGCATAAACTTTTGGACCAAGTGTAAAAATCCATGAAAAATCCCCCAGTTTGTGAGGGATTTGCTACCGAAGTAGCAGTGCTGAGGTTAGTCTTCCAGCTTTACGCCGGTGAGTCTCTCGTGCCGTCTTAAACGGCGCTTTAAGTCATCGCGTAAGCGGAGCTCGTTCTGTACGAGCGTAGTGATTTTACCGTGGCTAGCACGATCCGGAATAGTGGTGGGCGGAAAATCGGTCAATTTATCATGACCTTCAAGCTGGATCAGCTTCTGCTGCAGTTTGACGCGGTCGCGTACCAGTTCTTGCAGCAGAGTGTAGGGCTTCTTCCAGACCATCCCCACAAAGTGGATGTCCTTCCGGAGCCCATCGCCCCCGCTGTATCCAAGCTTGCCGGCAAGCAGACGACGCAGGCGGTGCGTCATCAGTTCACCTCTGTCGCTCATGATGGGATAGATGAGCCGCTTGGCTCTGCCATTTTCGCTAATCTCTACAACGACACTTCTCTCAACAGTTTTCATAATGTACATACCCCCTTAAGATAATACAAAGGGCTGAGAGACGCCCTTCGCATTCATTATTTTAGCATGATTTTAAGACAAATGCAAATACTAATCCTCTTTGTCTTTTTTCTTCTTGCGAAACCCACCGAATAGATCGACATATTGCTTGACATGGAGTGCATCACCGACACCAGGAATTTTACGTGCTTCGTCATAGACTTTCTGGTTTACTGATGCCCGGGTTGGCAACACTCGGCGCTTTACGTCATCCGCTACGCTTCCAACAATACCTCCGGCAACTGCACTCGCCATGCTGCTTTTTACACTCTCGCCGCCATTCGCGAGTTCCACAAAAATATCTGTGTAACGTTTGCTCAAAGGACTCGCCGCAAACTTCGTTTCAAATTCACCGGTATCCTTACAAGTCGCCCCGAGCTTTTCGATTTCTTTGAATAAATCTTCAATTTTTTGTTTCAATTTATCTGGCACCGTATAGCTAGAAAAAATCGCTTGTTTTCGGCTATCGATACTCATTTTTACATATTCGTCCATAGGGCTCCTTTAGCTAATCATAACACGAATTGTAGTATAATATATACGATGAAAATAGAGTTTATCCCAGTTAAAACCCGCATTATCAATCCGCCAAAGGACGATATTTCTGATATTCTAAACTCACTCGAAATTAAAGACGGCGACATCATTTTTATTTCATCAAAAGCTTTAGGCATTTCTGAAGGCCGCTGTTTCAAAGTTTCTGAACACGACAAAACCGATCTCATCCGTGCCGAAGTCGACCGCTATTTGCCATATGTCAACGACACGGGTGATTTTCACGTTAATCTCACCGTGAACCAAAACGTTTTAATCCCGAGTGGCGGTATTGATGAATCAAACGCCAACGGCTACTATGTACTCTGGCCAAAAAACCCGGACGAAACTTGCCGGAAGATTCGTAAAGAACTAATGGATCGTACCGGCGTCAAAAACCTCGGTGTTGTCGCCACCGATTCTCACACTACCCCGCTCCGCTGGGGCGTAACTGGTATTGCGATTGGCCTTGCCGGCGTGGAACCACTCGAAGACATTCGTGGCAAAGAAGATTTATTTGGCCGCGAAATGCATATCACTCAGATTGATAAAATCGATCCTTTGACCAGTATGGCGGTCGCCATCATGGGCGAGTCCAGCGAGGCTACACCAATCGTAATACTCCGTAATTATCAGGACATCGAGTTCAAAGAAAACGCTTCAATGAAAGATTTTAAGATTGATCCTGACTTTGACCTTTATTCGCCATTAATTAAAGTTATTCCTAAGAATAAAAAATAATATATAATTAACTCAAGTGGGTTTTTTGTAAAAACATGGAGGTATAATGGCTGCATTCTTTTTTATTCTCATCCTAGTGACTCTGGCATTTTGCGTTTTTGGTGGTTCACTAGAACAAAGTAGTTCAAATAGCAACCCATTTTCAATACTAATACCAAAGGATAAAAACCAAGTCCGTGGCGTCGCTGGCGAGAATGCCGTCTACTATAAGTTGCTCTCCAAGTATAATATCCCGTCTGATCAAATCTTTCGGAACGTCTATGTACCAGATAAAAATGGCAAAACCTCAGAAATTGATATTGTTGCCGTAACGAACAAAGGACTATTTGTTTTTGAATGCAAAAACTACGCCGGTAACATCTACGGTGACGCCAAAAAAGAGAAGTGGATACAATACGTCGGCAACAAGAAAAGCTTTTTCTATAGTCCCATTCTTCAGAATAAAAAACACTGCAAAGTTTTAAGTAATTATTTAGTAGAATTTGGAGTAATCCCTACAATTTCTGTCATCGCCACCACTGATCGTGGTAATTGGAAACTAAATAATCTTGAACCAGCTGATTGCATTTTAGGATACAACTGTAGTTTTGAGGAAATCTATGGCGCCTTGTCAGATGATCCGGAAACCATGGCTTCAAAAGAAAGAATTAAGGATATTCTTTATATCCTTTCAAACCCAAGCCAATCAATAAAAGAAAAACATATAGCAAGCGTCTTAGAAAATCGCCGCTAGAAAAAGCCCCGGTTACCCGGGGCAATTCTGTGAGGATTAGCCGAAGGAAAATTCTTCGACAGTGTCAGGCGTGACCGCCGAGATAAATACGGGCTCCTCGACATCGTCTTGGTCCCAACCAAAAGTGATGTAGTAGGATTCTACAACCTCAGTTTCGCCCTCAACCGGTTCGCCGGTGTCTTCATCGACAGCACCGCCAGAAAGGTCGATATACACAGTCATACAATCCTCGGCATCTACTGCCTCCAGTAACGCAGCATAGGTTAGCTGCTCCTCAACGCCACCAGACGTCGGGAACTGGTAGCTGAAGCAGATACCGTCCACATCGCTGATGCGGATGACATCTGGCTCAGCAAAGCCACCGTTCTGGAGTAGTGACGGCCGTTTGATCAGCTCGTTGTAAACCTTCTTAAACAAAGGTAAAAACGGCTTGTTCATGGGCTTTTCGTCTACTGAATAGTAGATGTCGTACTCTTTAAAGTCACCCTTCCAGTTCTCGAATTCGTTCACGATCAGCATGTCCACCGGGAAAAACTTTCCTTTTTCGTCTTCGTCCTCACAAAATGTCTTAATGTACATAGAGCGTTTCCTCCTCTTGGTTCACTCAGCTCTATAAAAAGAACCTGTTATATAATTATAGCACAGATTGGCTGTTTTGTCAAAATAGAGTATAATTAAACTATGGCAAAAGAGATTTCAGTTCAAACACTAAACACTATTGAAGACGTCATGCGCGCCGGTAAAGATCGCTACACCGACGATAATTTTGCCAGTGACAGCTTCTTTGTCCGCGCGTTCAAAAACTATCCTAAAAACACCGATCCAGAAATCGTTGCAATGAAGATTTGTCTGGTAGACACTACCAACACTACTAACCTCGGCCGTCTACTTGGTGCTAAAGACTTCAAAGATAAATCCGGCAAAATCGTCCATCGAAAAAATTTTACCCTTTCCGACCTCGTTAACAAAATCGTTTCCATGAAAGATTTTGATGAGCGCGTGAAAAACGGCGACGTCACGCTCGTCACCGACCTCATTAAATGGGGCATGGAGCACGATTTAAACGCTACCTCATTCTTTAGTAAGTATTGTCTTTACCATAATTATGTCGCTTACCGCCACGATGACTATTCGATTTTTGATAAGGTCGTGAAGGATAATCTTGGCTACTACCTTACGCGGGAGGAGGCTAGCGCGCTTATCCCTGGGGTAAGGTTTATCGGTCGAAAAGGCAAAACCGAAGCCGATATCGTTGCTACTGCTGTGGCCAGCCAAATCGAAAACATGCGAAAAACCGGCAATTACGAAGCCTATAATGAACTCATTAGCAAAATTCTTGAACTTCGTGGCATCACCGAAAAAGAAGTCCCGTACATGCGTCGTAAACTCGATTATCTCGTCTGGTATACTAACCGCAAAGATTAGTATTTGACAAAATAAATACTTTATGATAAACTAATAAAAGAACAGCCTTTCTTAGGTTGTTACTTTTATGTAGGAGGGTACGATTATGGGTACACCTAGAACTTTAAAGGTTAGTTTGAGCTCCAGCGGCTACTACATGGAGATCGATACCAGGAAGAGCGACTGCAACTTCGAGCGCACTCCGCACTGGCATCTCTGCCAGCATGGCCGCCGCATCGGTCAGATCTCCGCCTATGGCGACTGGGCATCCTACCCGGACGTCAGCTCGTCCATCCGCAGAGAGGCTGAGTCCCTGACCAGCAGCTATTCCAGCACCATCCGCGAGTACTACGAGTACAACCGCCAGAACGGCTCAGACTATTAATCTCTACCCCCTGCCGCGACTTCGGTCGCGGCTTTTTCATTGACAATCTATAAGTTTATGTTAAAATATCATTAGAACAGAGCAACCTGTTACTTTTATATAGGAGGTGTCTTATGAAAAAAGCACCCAGCGAAGCAGACCCTAGAACCTTAGAAGTTCCACTTACTGTACCCGGCTACAGTTTAAGATTAGATGTTCACCGTAATGACTGCGCCAGTTACAAAGAGCCTCATTGGCATCTCTGTAATCGCGGCCGCAAAATCGGCAGCATCAACGTCTATGGCGACTGGAAAGAAATCAGTTACGATGTCAAAACATCCATTCGCACCGAAGCCGAACAGCTCACCGCACTTTATGCGGATCGCATCCGCCAAGACTACCGTCACAACTATTTTTACGGTATGCCCGACTACTAATCTAAACCACGATTCGTCGTGGTTTTTTAAATATCGTGTAATTTTTCAGTGTATTTATAAAGCGCCTGAATATGATTCTCTAGCACGTAGTAGTGTTTTACATAGAAGCCAGTCAAAATTACGAGGATGCCCATCAAGATGTAAAGCGGCATCATTTCCTTGCCGAAGCTGTAAGTTGCGCCCGCCCAAGCGGCAATGAAGAGAAGCAAAATCGAAACGAACACAAAGAAAAGCGTAATAATTAGATGAATAAGCCTTTCGTGCTGAAAATTAGCCATCATTTCCTTGTGGTAGTCAATTAGTTTAGCCTTCTCGGCGGCCGTGGTCGCCTCTTTGGTCTTTTTTTCAATGAATTTTTCGTAATCAAGTAGCTTCTTTTCCATAACTCTATTATAACAAAAAACCTAAAAACAAAAGCATTTACAAAATATAAAAAATATTGTATAATTATAAAGATTAATTACGCTAGTAAAAATTGCACATTAGGA
Source organism: uncultured Candidatus Saccharibacteria bacterium (assembly GCA_964582425.1). GTDB lineage: Bacteria > Patescibacteriota > Saccharimonadia > Saccharimonadales > Saccharimonadaceae > Nanosyncoccus. Next base: position 603 of record CAZORJ010000022.1, on the reverse strand, counting down.
GGAATGAAGTTTGTCAGTTTCGAGGGCTTATTATGGGTTCTATCTTCTGGAATTCGTGTTTTATTTTCTCTTATACGCCATTCTCATCTTGAAGATGAAGCGGGCGGAGATCAACGTTCCATTAAGAATCTGGATCATCATAAGTTTAGTTTGCATTTCCGACGGTTTTATAACGATATTAATGTATCTATCTCCACGAGTAAGTCAGCTAATCCCTACCCTCATCGAAGCCGATGCGGTTGAAAGGACTTTTCTTAGTCTCATTCGGATGGCGATATTCATCGCCTTTCCAAGCCTAATCTTTTGGCACAATGGTGCTCCGTATAATCGGATGCCATCTAGCGCGCCAAAAACGGAATTGGTTGACGAACTAGCCAACGCGGCCACAGAAAGGACTCTCGTAGAAAAACGCACTGTTTGGCAACAGGTTTGCTTTACCTGTGTCATCTGCAATATAGCTATTATCATAGCTAGTTTCTTAATCATTCAGCGTAATTAATTACCGCCCTAATCGGGCGGTTTTTTATGAGCTCGATACGGTCATTGCTGTTCTAAACGACTGGATTAAACTAGCATCGGCATTTGGATTACTCATATACCAAT
>CAZORJ010000021.1:0-9859 GCA_964582425.1 uncultured Candidatus Saccharibacteria bacterium | reverse complement strand
GTGAACGAGATCCAAAAAGGTGAAAAGAATCTAGACTCTGAATTTAAGAAGAAAACTCCTGGTGCGACCGGAAAGTCGAAGGCCCCAGTTAGAAAGAAAAAATCTAACGCCAAGAAGAAATCCAAGTCCAAAAGACGCAAATAGTTTATGAGACATTCAGTTGAAGAAATAACACTTAAGAATGGTGCTAAAGGTTTGCTCATAGATATTCCTGGTGCATCAGTGATGTCTACTAGGATTCAGTTCCGGGCCGGCATGATGTATGCAAAAAGCCACGATGTTTACGAGATTCCACACGTGGTAGAGCATTTGGCTTTTGGCGCTAATTCAAAGTTTAAAGATGAACAGGCTTTTGAAGCGGAGTTTACGAAAAATGGTGCATATCATAACGCTTGGACATCGGATATTTCAGTTTGTTACGAGACAGAATGCGCAGATTTTGAATGGGATCGTATTATGGAGCTCCAACGAATTTCAATTTGTGAGCCAAGGTTTAATGAAGAAGAACTAAAATCCGAAAAGGCTAATGTAAAATCAGAGCTTACTGGTTATATGAATGATTATTATCGTTTGCTTTGGCCACGTGTGCAGCAGGCGGTGGGTGAGGATATTTTGGATTTACCGGAAAGACTTAAGACAATTCAAAACATTGAATTAAAAGATATCCGTGAACACTACCGCCGTACGCATACTGCTAAGAATATGCTATTCATTATTGCTGGCAAGATTCATGGCAGGAAACATAAAATTATTCACGCGCTTGAGGAGTGGGGATTAAAAGAGGGTGAAAAGTTTGAAATTCCGCGTGCGGACCTACATTCTTCGGAAGCAGTTTCGATTCGCCGTAAGGACGCATCGAATATTACATTTGGCTTTTCACTCGTGACACCAAGGCATTTAGAACCGAATGAAGTATTCGCGATGAATTGTTTGAACCACATCTTAAACGGTACAATGAATTCAAAGATTTTTGGGGCAGCTAGGAAGCGTGGTTTAGTTTACGGAATGGGTAGTTCCATTGCTAGTAATGCCAACAGTTCCTATTGGGATTTTGATGGTGAGGTAAATATCGAAAATGCTGAAGAGCTGTTCTCACTAATTCAGACCGAGATGACGAAAGCGCTTAACGGCGAGATTAGCGATGCAGATTTTGAAGCTGCTAGGAGCTATGCACTTGGTCGTTTCCAGATGGGTGCACAGACAGTTGGCCAAATTTCGGATTATTATTCGGAAAATTATTTTACGAACGAGTCAATCGAAAAATATGACGACATGCCAAATCTTATCCGGGGAATTGATCGCACTAAGATGATTGAGCTTGCGCGTGAATTTGCTGGTTCTGGTGTGAAAGGTTTTGCGACGGTTTCTTCAGTGGAAAAGGCGGTGATTTCGGGACTTGAAACGCACCTAAATTTCTAAAAAATACATAAGCTTTTTCTTGATTTTTTTAAGATAAAATATATAATTAAGTTAATGCTTAGGTCAGAACGCAGAACTAGTTATATATTTGTAATTGTAGTGACGATTTTTTGCGCCACTTTTTTGACCTCTCTAAAAACTAGCGCACTAAGCGAGATTGAATTGATTCTACAAACGGATGCTTATAACTATCTTCCAGAAGTTGCAAAACAATTTGTGCGTGAGAACTATGAAAAATCCGGTTATGTGTTCCCAACCGAGAAAAATCGCCAAGCTGGGAATCTTTATTTGAATCCAGATTATATCAAGTATCTTGAGATGAGCGACGAAGAAAAGCAAGAACTCGACGTGATTCCAATGGCATATTTAATTGCCGAAATTGATGAATCTGAGCTTGAGCCGCAGACGAAGAATCGGAATCGCGGTGATGAATCGATGAACGTTTCGGGTGCCAATGATTATATCAGTAAGGATGATACATTCCCAGCAACCTATGATCTTCGTAATGTGAATGGCAATAATTACATTACACCACTTAATAACCAGGGTTCATTTGGTCTTTGTTGGGATTTCGCTTTTAACGAACAGGCGGAAAGCTATTTGATGGTGACTAATAACGCGCCATATAATGCCAATACAACTCAAAAGTTTTCAGTTAGACAACTTGATTATGCGACCAGTACGAATGGCCTTAATAATTTTGTAAATACCGATGGTTCACGTTTGCTAACAAAAGGTGGTAACTATTACATGGCATCACTGATGGCGGCAAATGGTTTGGCTTTTGTTGATAACTCATATATGACATATAATACGACCGATACATCTCTAAAGGAAATGGCGGATATTTTTAACTATGGCAACTCGCTTTATGAGTTAAACCGTGGTGTGATGCTTCCAAAGTCTGCACTCCCCCATAATGATTATATTAAGTATGCTAAGAGTGGCATTATGCGTTATGGTGGTGCGGAAGTATCGACTGGTTCACCAAGTGGTTCTTGTGGTTCTGCCTTTAATGGCAGTAGATTGATTTATGATGAAAGTTCTTGCGCTGGTGATAGTAACTTTGGCGCCCACTCGATGCAAATTATTGGTTGGAACGATAATCTCTCATACAGCTTTTGCAGAGTTGGCTCTACGCACACTGCGACTAACTTTAATGGTGGATGTAATGAAGGAACATTAGTGACCGGTACTGGTGTTTGGATTATTCGTAATTCTTGGGGTGTTAGGAGCGATGGTCAGGATTATATTTACATTGCTTACGATTCATCAAGATCAAATATGCAGATTAACTTTACTACTGATATGACGCCGATGAGCGAGAGGGTTTGGGATAACAATTATCACTTGAATCACTGGTACCATTTTTCTAGTATGAGCGGCCTAAGAGATGAAATTATAGTAGAAAGAAAAGTTACTGGCGCCGAGAAGCTTGAATTAATTAAATTCTTGCCATATTCGTATAATGGTAATTATAGAATTACTGTGAATGATGGTAATACCACACGTACAGTGTTTGAGGGGACAGTGTTGTGGCCGGGCGTTCATACAATTGACGTTTCAGATCAAGATATCACATTAGACACTAATTCATTTACTGTGGCAGTACAAAATCTTAACAGTAAAGCGATGATTCTGGGCGGTGTACAAGTATTTACTTCAAATGTTGACGATACGCCAAGACTTAGTACTGAGAATGTTGACATTAATATTGGTTTAATTCCTCTAGATTCTACACATGATCTCACAATCTTTACTAACACGAAGAATATACCGTCGAATGCTCTGCCAACTTACTATCTGTATGATGGCGCTACGGATATTACGAGTGGAAATTTGACAGTTACTTATAATAAAGTTGGTGCAAATGCAATTAATGCATATGTGAAGGTTAATACTAATATTGGTGCCGGTGATTTTACGCTCAAGATTTGCTATCAAAACTATTGTAGTGAATCATCGATTACGGTGGCTGGAATTACTGTTGGTGGTGGTTCGGGTACTTATGATGACCCGTATCTGATTACACAAGAAAGCGAGTTTAGTGCAGTACGCGCATATCCAGACGCGATTTTTCAGATGGGGAATGATATTGAACTAACAAAACCATTTACTCCGATTGGTACTGCTGATGCTCCATTTACTGGTACATTTAATGGTAATGGGTATAGGATCACCGGTCTCAACGTAACTTCGGATAGCGAATGCGCTGGTATGTTTGGTTATGTTGAAGGTGCACTTGGCAGTAATTATGTTCCGGTTGGATCAATGGTCCTTGTTAACCCGATTATCAGGAACTCTGGTAGTGCTGGCGTAATTGGGTGTTTACATGTTCCAGATAGCTCATCAGTGGATATTAAGAACATATATATATATGGTGGCACTATAGAATCAACTGAAGGTAATGCCGGTGCGGTAGTTGGTAAGACTACTTTTGGTGAAAACGCGAATACAATTAGTGTGACAGATGTTTATTCTTCGGCGGATGTTTCTGGCCAATTATCAACTGGTATGTTTGGTAGTGTGGGTCCTTATGGTGGTTTGGTTGTAAAACAGACTCAGAACACTGGTACAATTACTGCAAAAACCGATTCGCAGGGTGAATATAGTGAGTACCATAATCCGATTGTTGGTAAAGAAGATAATACGAATATTAGTCTTTCGAACTATCATTCTTCTGCTCTGATTAAACGTGGTAGGTATTATGACAATGAAATAATTGATGCCGTTACATATACTCCTACGATGGCATTTAATAGAGCCTGGGCGCAATCTACTGTTGACGGTGTAAAAAGAATACCACTTCTCAAGAACGTTTCCACAAACTCGATGTTTGGATATTCAACCATTGAAACTAGTATTACTGTAAAGAAGGGTGAGATGGTTTCATTGATGGACTACATTACGCCAAGGATGGACGCGGCGAGGGTCACTTATGAGGTTACCAGTAATACTGATGGTGTAATTGAAATGATTGATGAGAAGAATGCCGATAATAATCTATACCCAGAAGATATTAAAATTACGGGGTTGAAGCCTGGTACTGCAACGGTAAATGTGCATCTCCAATATGACAATAACCAACGCGATATTACGATTACCGTAGTTGGTGCAGTGGTGGATGAGAGTGATGGTGTGATAACTGAATATTCCGACGGAATACTTGTAATGAATGAAGGAGTTTTCTCCGATGTAACTTCAAGACTTTCAATGTCTAATGGTGCCGCCGTGACGTATACGCATTTTGATGATGATGGAAATATTGAAACAGATACTACCATTAAGACGGGCGACGTTGTGAGGATGGCTGTAGATGAGGCTTGGTATTATGATTATACGATGGTGGTAATTGGCGATGTGAATGGTGACGGAGAAATTACCTCGTTTGATTATATTAAGATTAGAAATCATATTATGGAAACTGATGTTTTGACAGGATCGTCGCCAGGCTATATAGCCGCAGATTTAAACCAGGATGAGAACATTTCATCATTAGATTATATAAAAGTAAGAAAGTATATTATGAACGGAGGTAATATATGAAAAGAATAATAACTATAATTACAGGAGCAGCAATGACGGTAGTTGCTACTTTAGTGGCATTACCGAGCTTGATTGCGCTTGCTGCTGGTAGTATCGGAGTTTCAACAAATACTCTTAATATCGCAATTGAGGATACTGCGACGTTTACAATTTCTGCTACGAATGCGGCCGGACGTGTTGATATTGCTTCTAGTAACGATAACATTGCTTCTGTTTCAACGAACCGTGTCTTTCTTGATTCTGGTCTAGAAAATCAAGGTTCAGCTGAAATTACAGTAACTGGTGAGGGTGCTGGTACGGCTACAATTACAGTGACTGTGACAGATGCTACAACCTTTGACGAAGATGACCTTAGCACAAATTCTTATACAATTTCTGTGACGGTTGGCCCAGTAGTAGAAGAAGACGAGGTTCTTACCCTGAAACCAGGCAACATCATGGCGCTTCGTGCGGGTGATCTCACGGATATTGAAGAGAGAATCAACGCTGGTGCTGCAACGGTAGTTCTCACCCACTATGATTCTGAAATGAACGAACTTGAAACTGATACGCTTTCAACTGGTGATATCGTAAGAGCTACGATTGCTGGTGTAGACTATGATTATACCGTCTCAATTCTTGGTGATGCATATGGTGATGGTACGATTAACTCAGCTGACTATATTAGAATCAAAAACCATATTATGGAAACTGATGTGATTGAAGCTGGTTCGGCTGTTTTCTATGCTGCCGATATTAATAAAGACACTAGCGTAACGTCGCTTGATTACATCAAGGTCAGAAATTACATCATGCACGGGGGCAATATATGGGAAGTCTAAAGAAGTTTAGCGCTTTTCTTGCGGCTTTTCTTCTTTCGTTCTTGTTTATAGTTCCGTCGGGCTCCGTTTATGCGTACGGATCTATAAAAGTTAACAATCAAAGCAATACCGTTAATATGACTATTGAGGCTGGGAAGTCAAAAAGCTTTACGGTTTCAGTAGAGAGCGCTGCTGGACGCATAGATGTTTCTTCGGGTAATTCGGCTGTTGCAACCGTAGATAAAACTTCCATGTTTTTAGATAGCGAAGGGAAGGTGTCTGAGAAAGTTACTGTAACTGGTGTAGCTGTCGGTGAAACTGCATATTCTGTAACTGCTACAGATGTGACTGCCTATGATTATACTAGAGTAACTGGTTCAACTATTCTCGTTGTGGTGAAGGTGACAAACCCTGCGCCAACTCCGACTCCGACACCTACTCCAACTCCGACGCCAACTCCGACTCCGACACCTACTCCAGAACCAACTCCAGAACCAACTCCTAAGAGCGACAATACTAATATTAAATCCGTTAAAATCGGAGACAATAACATAAAGCTCGAGGACGGTAAATACAAAACAACAGTAGATTCGGACATTGATGAGATTGAGATTAAGATCGAGGCAGAAGATAGTAATGCCAAAGTTTCCGGCGCAATTGGGAAACAAAAGGTTAAGGAAGGTCTTAATAAATATGTGATCACTGTGGTTGCCGAAAATGGTACCAGAAAAGACTACATTATTGAGGTTACAAGGGCAGAATATACTTGTCCGGTTTGTGAAACTTGCCAAAAATGCGAAGAAAAAGAATGCTCGCCGCTATTTATGATTATTGCGGCGGTTGAGGGCGTAATAATCCTACTTGGTTTAATCGTTCTTCTTTGCAAAAAGCTTGGAAAAAAGAAAGATAACGGCGACAATGGAGGCGTAAGCGGCGGTTCTGGTGATGGGGAAAAGGAAGAACTAGAGACCACTGGTACGACGGTTTCGCCGGCCGAAAAAAAAGATGATACAGTTACGATAGATGAATTAAGAGAGGCTTTTCGTCAATAAAGCTTGATACTGATCACCACGATCGTAAACATTATTAAACATATCAAAACTGGCTGCGGAGGGGGACATCAAAACGATGGCGCTGGCCAGTTTTTCGGCTTCTTTCTTTGCGGTATCTATGGCGTCTTTTAGTGACTCTACAACTATAAAGCGGTCATCGCTATATCTTTTTGCTAGTTCATGACCTGATTCGCCCATCAGAATAACCTTTTTAACGTTTTTGGCAGAGATAACCTCATAAATCTCTGGAAGGTCCTCATTGTCGGTCTTGTCGCGACCGCCAATAATAGCAACAACATTATTGTCTGGAAAAGCGTTAATTGCAACACGGGTCGAAGCCGGATTAGTTGAAAAATTATCGTCATAATACTTTACGCCGTTTAGTTCGCGAACGAATTCTAAACGGTGCGGTAAACCTTTAAAGTTTTGGAGGCCGGCGATAATGCCAGCTTTGTTGTTTTTTATAAATTCGTCTGGTGATATATTCTTGTAGCATGCTACAGCGGCGATAGCGGCCATGGCGTTTTCTTTATTATGGTTACCTGGAATAACGACTGCATTTAATACATCTTCTGGTAGTTCAAATGGATAAGTAATCTTTTTAGCACTAGATGTATCGGCAATCCATTTTGAATCTTTGTTTTTTGAATAATAGACCAGATAGTCGTCTTTAATTTGATGCCGGCAAATATTGGCTTTAGCCGAGACGTAATCTTCGAAATCTTTATGCACATTAAGATGATCTGGCTCGATGGTACCAACGACGGCAATATGGGGTGATTTCTCAAGATCCCAAAACTGAAAACTGGACATCTCGTAGACTACCACTGATGTCTCTTTGAGACGATCCAATATTTCGATGGCTGGCGTACCGATATTGCCGACTAAATAGACATCTTCATTTAAGGCTTCAAGTAGCGACTTAATAAAGGAACAGGTTGTGCCTTTACCTTTAGTGGCAGTCACACCGATAATTGGGCAAGGACAATGATCGAAGAAGTATTTGGTCAAGCTGGTTAATTTCTCTTGGTTCGGAATTGGAGGGACAGAGGGACTACGGAGAATCATATCATAGGATGAATAATCTTTTTTTGAAATTTCATCAAATGTGAAGTTCTCAAAAACATCGAAGGTTGCACCCTTCTTACTAAAATATTCTTCGGCAGCTTTGCCTTCTTTTCCGTATCCTAATAATGCAATTTTCATGACTCTATTATAGCACGCGCTTCAGTAACAGAGTGGGTTTCCATTAACTTAGCGCGGATATCTGATGCGCCAGGGAAGTTATTGATATACATTTTAAAGAAGTGTTTTAGTGGCTCATAAGAGACATAATGTTTTTTTGATTCTTGCTCGAATAAGTCCAGATGTAACTTTAAAAGATTCATTAATTCTTCTCTTGTTGGGGTATGTTCAGTAAAACAATATGGATTTTGAAAAACTCCACGGCCAATCATGAAACCATCGATTTCTGGATAAGTTTTATGAAGATTAAAGGCGGCGGTCTTATCTTTTATGTCACCATTAATAATTAGTTTTGTTTCTGGGCTAATTTTATTTCGAAGATTAATAATTTCTGGAATTAATTCGTAATGCGCGGCAACTTTACTCATTTCTTTCTTAGTACGAAGATGGACCGTGAGTGCAGCTGGATGTTCATTTAATAGAGTAGAAAGCCAATTTTGATATTCTTCGACCTTGGCCCAGCCGAGACGGGTTTTAATAGAAACCGGTAAGTTGGTGGACTTTTTGGCATTTCTAAAGCATTCAACGGCAAGTTCGGGCGTTTTTATCATGGCTGCGCCTCCTCCGGCTTTATTAACATGCTTGTCTGGACAACCAAAATTAAGATCGACACCAGAAAAGCCAAGGTCTTTTAAAGCAGCACAGGTTTTAGCGAAATGTTCTGGGTTTTTGCCCCAGATTTGAGCGATTATTGGAGAGTCGGTTGGAGCGATTTCGAGGCGTTCAAGGGCATTTTCGCGACCTTTTTCTGAAGCATAACTAGATACATTGGTAAATTCCGTGAAAAATAAATCTGGGCGACCGGCACGCGCTACCACTTGGCGAAAAACAATGTCGGTCACGCCTTCCATAGGCGCCAGAATTAAAAATGGACTCTTTAAATTGTTCCAAATCATTTTATTATTTTACCATAAAAGCATAGACTTTTCAAATTTCACTAATAAAAAATCCCCGTTAATAACGGGGATGTCTGGGAGTAAGACTAATTTTCATCAAGGTACCACCAGAAGTTGGATCTCTTCATGTGAGTTAGAACTTCGCGGTCGGTTGAGGCGCGGATGGTTTGATCCGAAAAATGTTTAACCGGGAACTCAGCAGTGAGCTTATCACCATCTTCCGAGATGATAATATCGCCACGGAATTCGTCCGTGCTAAGATATAAATCCGGATTATTCATCCTACCAAAGGCATTTTCGGTGGTATTTAGGATAGAGGCACGATCCTTTGCGATGGAAAACCATTGCCGGTGGTTGTCGATTGAACTGTCGCCACAGACGAGACTGCTGACACCTTCTCGCGATGTACTACAAACAATGGGATTTTTGCCGATTGCGTAACTAGCGTTATCTCTAAATCGTTTAAAAATCTCAAAGCAGGTACCGCTTAAAGCGTCAGGCTCGATTGCCTCATAGCGTGGCGATTCGTCGAGTTCCAGATGCGGCATCATATTGAGCGAACCGGCGGTAACAGCATACTTCAGTCCAGAGTAATCTGGACTGCGGTTAGCGAATCGGTGGTATCTGATGCCTGGAATTGCATATTCGCCAGAGGTCAGTTCGACGATAGAATTGTCGTGGCAATGGTTGAGATCGATGCCGTCGGTATAATGGCCGAATGGCGTGACGATGCGTTTGATTTTGCTATCCAAAATCACTTCGCGGCCATACCAATCGTACAAGACGCCGTCAAAGATGATGGTGCCGCGGTTTTCCGGAAACTTAATAATAGTAAGCCGGGGCGGGTCTATTGAATCATCTTCGAAAACAATGAGTCTATCACCAAGATTTTTGAGATCGT
>CAZORJ010000020.1:0-9903 GCA_964582425.1 uncultured Candidatus Saccharibacteria bacterium | reverse complement strand
CTTCGTATTGCAATTTCGCCAGTGACTTGGGGCGAGCAGGTGGTGATTCGTCTTCTTGACAAAACCGGCACTTCAATGGAAGTTGATAAAATGGGTCTGGCCGGTAGGGCACTTCGCGATGTATTAAGTGGCATTGAAAAGCCAAATGGTATGATTTTGACATCAGGTCCTACGGGTTCTGGTAAGTCTACTACGCTTTATGCTTTGATCCAGAAGATTAAATCAGAGGCAATTAACATTGTGACACTTGAGGATCCGGTTGAGTATAAGATGGATGGGATTAATCAGATTCAGGTGAATGTGGATGCCGGGTTGACGTTCGCGAACGGTCTACGTTCAATTCTCCGTCAGGACCCTGATGTAGTAATGGTGGGTGAGATTCGTGACTCTGAAACGGCAGGCCTTGCAGTGCAGGCAGCACTAACGGGCCACTTGGTGTTCTCAACCCTACACACCAACTCAGCTGCAGGTATTCTCCCTCGTCTTCTCGATATGGGCATTGAGCCGTTCCTTCTAGCATCAACGCTTAACGTGGTGATTGGTCAGCGTTTGGTACGTCGTATTACCGAAAAACGAGAAACTTATAAATCCACGGAACTTGAGACTGAGGGAATTAATCAAATTGTAGGTGAATTACTACCGAAGAAGGATGCTGACGTGGCGGCGATTAGTGAGGATCTTGGTTATCCAGGACTTCCAGTAAAGAATGATAATTTCTACATGCTTTCAAAGGGCATGGTGACGAAAGAAACACCGGGTGGCTATAAAGGTCGTGCTGGTCTTTATGAAACTATCGTGGTGGATGAAGATATTCAGAAATTGATTATTTCACACTCAACTGCGGCGGAAATTATGCGTCTCGCTAAGAGTAAAGGTACAGTAACGATGCGTCAGGATGGTATCCTTAAGGTACTTTCTGGCATAACAACAATAGATGAGGTGAACCGCGTGGCAAGCGATTTGTCATAATGTTTATGGTATAATAATGAGGATAATATGGAAGACGGTGGACAACAATTAGCACAACCAACACAGCCGATGCCACAGCAACCGGTGCAGATTAGAATCGAGAGTTTGCTCGAGGAATGTATTCGTCGCAAGGCTTCTGATATCCATATTCAATATGGTTTGCCGCCGATTCTTCGTGTTGATGGCGTGCTTACGCCAATTGCTGGTACTCCAGCGATGAATGAAGAGATGATTAAGAACGTGATTTTTGCAACGCTTGATGAAGAGCAGCAAAAAATTTATCTTAAAGACAAGGAATTTGACTATTCGTTTGCCTTTGGTGATATTGCACGTTTCCGTGTGAATGCTTTCCATGAACGTGGTAAAATGGCGGCAGCATTTCGTTTGATTCCAAATCAGATTAAGTCGATTAACGAGCTTGGCATGCCATCAATCGTGGAAACCTTTGCAAATTATCCACGCGGTTTAGTACTAATTACTGGTCCTACGGGTTCTGGTAAGTCAACGACGCTTGCGGCGCTCATTGATAAGATTAATCGTGAGCGTTCTAAGCATATTATTACGATTGAGGATCCAATTGAGTTCACACATAAGTCTGAACGTTCCATTATTGTACAACGTGAAGTCCACTACGATACGTTTAGTTTTGCGGCGTCACTTCGTTCGGCACTCCGTGAAGACCCAGATGTGGTATTAATCGGTGAGATGCGTGATCTTGAAACGATTCAGGCGGCTATTACGATTGCGGAAACCGGTCACTTGGTGTTTGCAACACTCCATACGAACTCGGCTGCGCAGAGTATCGACCGTATGATTGACGTATTCCCGTCACATCAGCAGCCACAAGTTAGGTCACAGCTTTCAAATATGCTTTGCGCAATTTGTTCGCAGCGTCTAGTCCCGGCTATTGGTGGTGGGCGTGTAGTAGCGGCTGAAATCATGATTGCAAATGCAGCTGTGAAAGCACTTATTCGTGACGGTAAAACCTTCCAGCTTGATACGGCAATTCAGACTGGTGCAGCTGAAGGTATGCAGACGATGGATAGGACGCTTGCGAAGCTGGTCCAGACCGGTATTATTTCGTATGATACAGCTCGTGATTATGCAGTCGACATGAATGAACTAAATAGGTTGGTAAGAGGCTAGAATGAAAAGATATAATTACAAGGCAAGAGGAAAAGACAACGGTAAGCTGATTAAAGGCAATATCCAGGCTGAAAATGAGCAGACCGCTGGCCGCCTTTTGATTGAACAAGGGTTTACGCCTCTTTCGATTGTAGAAGAAGGTGGCGGTCTCTTTGGTGGCAGAGAGCATGTCAAGAATAAAGATCGTATTATGTTTACGCGTCAGTTGTCTACTCTTATTGGTGCAGGTTTGCCACTCGCGACTTCGCTTCGTACAGTGATTGAACAGACTGAAAACAAAGCTATGAAAGGCGTAGCGGAAGAGATTCTAACAAGCGTAGAATCAGGTAAAAGTCTATACGAATCATTTGCATCTCACTCCGAAATCTTTAACGGTGTTTATACGGCGCTTATTCAGGCTGGTGAAACTTCTGGTACACTCGACCTAGCCCTCAAGCGTTTGGCTGATCAGGAAGAAAAAGACTCGGCCATGATGAGTAAGATTAAAGGTGCATTGGTTTATCCAGGTATCATCCTTGGCGTGATTATCGCCGTGCTCGCATTCATGATGATTGCAGTGGTGCCGCAGGTGAAGAATCTTTACGAGGATATGGGTAAGGATCTTCCAGGTTTGACGCAGTTCCTAGTAAATGTTACAGATTTCTTTGCGAATATGTGGTGGTTGGTGTTAATTGTAGTCGGCGCAATTGGTGGTACTCTATTTTACTTTATTAAATATACGCCGCTTGGCCATAAGGTGATGGATTCGTTTAAGATTCACGTGCCAATCTTCGGTGGTCTATTCCGTAAGCTTTACGTTTCGCGTTTTGCTCGTACAGCTGAGATGATGTTAGCAACCGGTGTGCCAATGCTTGATTCAATTAGGATTGCAATTGATGCAACTAACAATACGATGGTAGAAATGGAGTACTCGAAGTCGCTAGAAATTATTAAAGGTGGTAAAGCGCTTTCTGAGGCACTCCGTGATAGGGAATACATGCTCCCGCTAGTCCCGCAGATGGCATCAATCGGTGAGGAATCCGGTAAGATTGATGAGATGCTTGGTAAGGCGGCCGCGGTTTATGAAACGGAACTTGATAACCAGATTAATGGTATTTCGACAATGATTGAGCCGATTCTAATGGTGATCATGGCTGGTCTCATCGGTGTGGTGGTTGGCGGTACGTTGCTTCCAATCTACTCTCTGGTTAACAGCGTGGCTGCTTAGCAAAAAACACTTGATTTTTAGAAATTTTTAAGTTATTATAAGCTTAAGCATAAAATCTAGAAAGGATTTGTTTATGGCAAAACAAAATATTAACACTAAACAGGGCTTCACCATCATCGAAGTCGTGCTCGTGCTTGCTATCGCGGGTCTTATCTTCCTTATGGTGTTCGTAGCTCTCCCAGCTCTTCAGCGTTCACAGCGTGATACTGCCCGCCGTAACGACATGTCCCGTGTCGATACTTCTCTCGTGCAATATCAAACGAACAACAGCAACAAGAGTAACAACCTTCCAAAGACAGGTAAGTGGAAAGGTACGGATAGCTTCAAGGATCCTAATAACTGTGGTGCCGACGATACTGCATGTCAATTCGTACGTGACTACATGAACTCTGGTTCGTCTGAAGTTGAGAAGAATAACGAATTTGAAGATCCAGATGGTGTTCCTTATAGCCTAATCATCACCAACAACTGGGGTGAAGATGGTGCTCTTAACTCGAACCTTCAGTTCAATAATAACTCAAAGCTCGAAGCTCAGGGTACTGGTTATACTATTAAAGGTGATAATCCATTCTCTGAATATGTAGTTTACATCGTTCCTGGTGGCCGTTGTGATGGTGAAATCGTTGAGAAATCCCAGAAGCGTCACTTCGCGGTGCTCTACCGTCTTGAAGGTGCTGGTGTTTACTGTATCGATGATCAGTAGAATAGCATAGCTAATGAAATACTCCTCCAAAACGGGGGAGTATTTTTTATATGTAGCAACTGTTTAAGTAGTTTTTATAAACATTTTGGAAATTATCAGGCGGAATTTCAAGTTTATAAAAAACTACTTAAACAGTTGCTATATATAATATATATTCGTGTTTTGGGCGGATTATTAGGTGGCGCTGCAGTAGACGCCGGAGCCTTCGAGGCGATAAAGCGCGGTGAGATTGCGTGGGTTAGAAGAGCCAACTGGGCGGTTGCCGTCGCATTTGGCTTGGAGTACGATGTAAATCTTGTATTCGTTCGGGAAGGCGGCTTCATATAAACCTTCAAGTGCTGCTTTCACACGGGTGTTTGAAGTTTCGCTACACTGTTCGTCGGTTTTCATACCGCATTTCATGACGGAAAGTGCATAGTTTTCGCCGTCTGGATCGACGAATTTTTCGCCGAGATAATCACGGTAGAAGCCACGCCAGGTGTTGTTGCTGCCGGTACTAGAACCGAGAGCTTCGCTCCAAGCAACGTTAACGATTGTATCAGAACCAGCTTCAGCTGAACCAGGCAAAGCACCACGGTTGCTGGATTGGTATTTTTTTACTTCTGAAATAAGATTCATTATGTCTTCGCGTCGGCCGGTGTCGCGTTGAGAACGTTGCAAGGCAGGTAAGGCAACGAATACCATGATAAAGATTAAACCTGCAATTGCGAGAACCAAAACGACCTCGATGATGGTGAAGCCAGTTTTATTATCTAATCCACCTTTTTTCATATTTCTCCTTATGCTTATTATAAGGTTAAATGAAGCAAAAAACAAGAGTCGTGATAAAATATATTCATGGATGATACGACGCTTAAAATCTTAATTCTGGTATTAATGTTTATTGTTGGTGCATGTTTTGGTTCGTTCCTTTGTTGCCAGGCAAGAAGGCTCCATTTGATGGAGACGGATAAGAAAAAACTTGGTAAAAGATCTGTCTGTCTTCACTGTGGATATAAACTAAAATGGTATGACAATATTCCAATCATTTCGTGGTTATTATTAAGAGGGAAATGCCGAAAGTGTCATGAAAAGATTGGTAAAATGGAAATCACGGCAGAAGTACTATCCGGATTGGCGCTTCTAATGATTGGTACAACAGCGGATCCGCGATGGTTTGAAGAAATTAACTGGATTTTACTTGCAGTAATATCAATTTTTACACTGAGCATTATATTCTTAGCAATCTATGATGGGGCATATGGAAAATTGCCGGTTACTGGGTTGGTGGTTTCGATTGCGCTCGGTTTTATTTACTGTGTTTTAAATCGGATTTTTATGGCGCCGTATTATGGAGTAGATGTTTGGACGTTCTTAAACCCAGTGATTTCGGTGGCGATTCTTGGTGGTGTTTACTTGGTACTATATTTGGTGTCTAAAGGTAGATGGGTGGGAGACGGTGATTGGCTACTTGGTACAGCGATTGGTTTAGCTTTGATTGAACCATGGCTGGCATTAGTGACATTATTTGTAGCAAATGTCTTGGCATGTGCGGTGATGGCGCCAGCGGTTAAGAAATCAAAGAACAAAAAAATCTACTTTGGGCCATTCATGGTGATAGCTTTTGTAATAACTTATACTTTTGCTGATTTTTTCATGTATGCACTCGGTGGACTTGTGGTATAATAAGCATATGAGGAATCGCGTGGGCAAAAAACGTGGTGACACCTTGATTGAGGTGACTTTGGCTATCGGTATTTTTTCTTTGATTGCAGTAGCCGTAGTGTCAGTGGTTAGTACAAGTACGTCTAGTGCACAGGTGGCACTGGAATCAACTTTGACGCGCGAGGAAATTGACGCACAAGCAGAGGCATTGCGCTTCATCCAATCATCTTATGTGAATAGCAAGGTTTATAGTGAAGATGCCGAGAATAGTGACTATACGGATATTTGGCATACGATTACGGCGCACGCAAAGACTAAAGGTAGTATCACGGACGATATCGTAAAATTCCAGCCGAGGACCTGTGATGAAATCTACAATGAAGGTAATCTTTCAAATCAAGGCGCATTTATTATTAATACAAGAAAATTGAGTACGCTAGATACTAAAGAAGTCGTGCTTTATGCGAAGGATTCAAAAGTGTTTTATCCTTCACCAACTTATCCGCATTTGATTTTTGGAATGTCGGCGGATGATGATCCTTTGCTTGATGGTGATATGGATGACGATAGCTCACTAACGCGTGCTGAAGGAATTCATGTTATTGCGGTTAAAGACCCGGATAGTACATATATTGTAGATGGTGATGATAGAAGTATTAAAAAAGTAGCAGCGTTTTATGATTTTTACATTAGAGCTTGCTGGTATGGTCCAGGCGCGGAGCAACCAACGACGATTTCAACTGTAATTAGGCTTTATGATCCTGACTCAATTGAAGTGGTGTGGCCAGATTCACCAGACACACCGGTTTCACCAATCCCAGATGATGACCCAGATGATCCAATGGCGGTTTGCCGTGTGAACACAAGGCCGCAGACTTTCCAGAATTACACGAGGGCATACTGCGCACGTTGTGCAACGGACGAGCCGGTTTCATTGGAGGACACACGTGATCATAAATGGTACAATGTGCGATACATTAATGGTAACTGTTGGATGACGTCAAATCTTGCAATTACCGGATCGGTAGGTGGAAGTGGTTCAAACTTCTCTGGTATGGATGTGAATGTTTCTACCAATGACCTTACGGTGGGTGATTCATATACTGAGCCACGCTCACATGTGGGTGCAACGGGCGTATGGTACAACTTCGCCGCTGCTTCGGCTAAATCAATTACTGGTGAAAGAAGAACAGAATACGAAACGCCAAGCGATATTTGTCCATCTGGTTGGAAGCTACCATCCAAGACGCAGGCGCTCGCACTTAATGCACATCTTCTTGAATTTGCACCAACTACTGGTGGGTTCTGGGGCGGTGGTGCGCTGCAAAATGATACGACTGGTTACTATTGGAATTCAACGATTGAAAACGGCGCTGGTAGATTTACCTTCAACTATGGCGTCGTGTCTGAAGGCGGTCTCAACCGTCAGTACGGTGCCTTTATCCGCTGCGTAATGAAATAACTAATTAGTGTCTGAATGAAATTTTTCGTGGATTTCTTTTAGGTGGGCGTCGGTGACGTGGGTGTAAATTTGGGTAGTGGAGATATCGGCATGGCCGAGCATGGATTGGACGGATCTTAAATCGGCGCCGTTCATCAAGAGATCAGTGGCAAAAGAATGTCTTAAAGTGTGTGGGGAAACATGTTTGGTAATACCAGCGAGGCGGGCGTATTTTTCAACGATGCGCTCAACGCTTCTCGCGGTAATACGGCGGTAATTACCAGAGGTGTCAACGGCTTGAGTATTCTTACTGTTGTTTAAAAAGAGCGCTGGGAGGGAATCAGTACGAGCGTCAAGATAGTCGCGAATGCGGTCTGCGGCGGATTTACTGACGAAAATCGGGCGGTCTTTGCTGCCTTTACCTCTGACCATAAATTCGCGGCGTTCGAGATTGATAGAGTCGCGGTTTAGACCAACGAGCTCAGAGACACGGAGGCCACTAGAATAAAGAAGTTCAATAATGGCACGATCTCTTAGTCCAGATTCGGTGGTAAGGTCGATTTGTTCAAGCATGTCTTCTACTTCGCCAAAATGCAGGAAAGTGACCTGTTTTCTAACAATGTGCGGGAGATCTACTAGGGAAGGGTCAAGAGATTTTATCTCGCGGCGAGCCAGGTATTTAAGAAATCCGCGAAGCGCAATAAGGTGATAGGTTTGGGTAATGATTTTAAGATCTTCGCTACCGTATTCGGAGCCGTAGCGGTTTAAGAGCAAACGATATTTGCGGATAAGCTCTTTATCGATATCTCCAGGTTTAATCTCATCTTTCCCAAGGATTTCTTGAGCGAGCATTACAAAGCGCTCGAGATAGTGGCGGTAATTGTCGATAGTTTTTTTACTACGACCGACCTCAATTTCGAGGTGTTCGAGAAAGTCATCAATGAGGTCGTAGATGTCCATATATTTATATTATACCGCAGGATGAGGTCCTTTTTTATGCTATAATATCTGAAAAGGAGAAATTTATGGCAAAATCAGATGATTATATTCAGCGTACTTTAGTGGTGCTAAAGCCTGATACGGTACAACGTGGTATTATCGGTGAGATTATTTCACGTTTTGAGCGCGTTGGTCTTAAAATTGTGGGCATGAAGATGGTCATGCCAGAGGAAAAGCTTTATCGTCAGCACTACGAAGATATCGGTAAGATGATTACCCGCCGTGGTGAAACTGCTTTCCGTTACAATGTAAACTACATGATGAGTGGTCCGGTGATTGCGATGGTACTTGAAGGGGTTGAAGCACAGCCACTTGTACGCAAGATTGTTGGCCCAACCGAGCCAAAATCAGCTGAAATGGGCACGATTCGTGGTGATTATTCACACATGAGCTTTGGCTATTCTGATGCTAAGGGTGTAGGTGTACCAAACTTGGTCCATGCCTCTGGTAGCATCGAGGAAGCCAAGGCAGAGATTGACCTTTGGTTTAATGCAAACGAGCTTTACGATTACAGCGATTTAAACGAAAAATACACCCGTTAAAAGCGCTAGCAATATTGACTTTTTTAGTAAAGTGTGCTATAATAAGAGCAGATAGGTTAAAAACTATCTGCTCTTTTATAATCTTAGGTTACGGATACATCCTGTAACCCATTTTGATTATCTATTAGGTAGTTAAAATGGGTTACAGTAGTTAGGAGGTAACTCAAATTTGGCGATCGGCCATAAAACGAAAGGAATCTACTATCATGATGCATCCCTTAAAAAGTATGCTGCCTGCAGCAAAAGTCGAAGTAGTGTGTGCTCGTCTGGGCCTCAAACCTGAAACTCCCCTCATTCCTTATGGCGATAAGGGCAAGTTCCGCATTGCGGGTACCGACGACATGCTCCAGTTTGGAGAAAAGTTTTCTACTGTGAGGCGCGTGCGCCGCTACTTTAAGGATACCGAAATGTAGAGAAGCGAAAACTTCTAGACCTAAGCATTATCGCACCTTATCCTAACAATTACCCCCGACCTAGTCGGGGGTTTACTTTTTTCTCTGGACTTTTTAGAATTAGAGAACTTTGTCGAGGAATTCTTTGACGCGCGGAGTCTTTGGGTGATTGAAGAATTCAGAAGGTTTGCCTTCCTCGATGATTTTACCCTGGTCGATAAAGACAACGCGGGTAGCGATTTCTTTGGCAAAGTTCATCTCGTGGGTGACAATCATGATGGTCATGCCGTTATCGGCAAGCTCACGAATAAGAGAAAGCACATCACCGATGGACTCTGGGTCAAGTGCAGAAGTTGGCTCATCGAAGAGAAGAACCTTAGGTGAAAGCATCATCGCACGAATAATGGCGATGCGCTGTTTTTGACCGCCAGAGAGGCTGGCCGGGAAGGCATTTTCCTTGTCTAATAGATCGATGTGTTTTAAAAGCTCACGAGCGCGTTTTTCGGCGGTCGGCTGATCCATGATTTTGAGGATAACTGGGGCGAGAATGAGGTTTTCCATGACCGTAAGGTTATTAATCAGGTTAAAATGCTGGAAAACCATGCCAATGTTTTGACGCATCTTCCCAATGTTTTTCTCGGTGATTTCGACGCCGTCGAAGGAGATGGTGCCGGAAGTCGGCTCTTCCATGCGGTTAATACAGCGGAGGAAGGTGGATTTACCAGAGCCAGAAGGGCCAAGGATAACGACGCGTTCACCTTCTTTGAGTTCAAAATCGATGCCTCTTAAGACCTTGTTTTTGCCGAATTCTTTTTTGAGATTATGAACGGAGATCACTTTTTCTTAGTCCTTTCTCGATG
>CAZORJ010000019.1:0-10763 GCA_964582425.1 uncultured Candidatus Saccharibacteria bacterium | reverse complement strand
TTCGTTTTTCGTACTCTTCGCCGGTAATACGCGGAAGAGAAACGTAGAAGGTTGACCCTTCGCCAAAAGCAGACTCGGCCCAAACGCGCCCGCCCATGGCTTCTACTCGCTGTTTGACCAAATACAGACCAAGCCCGGTACCACCAATAGTACGGGTGTCTGAATTATCAGCGCGATAGAACTTTTGAAAAATATGTTGTAAATCATCTGACGATATACCTATACCGGTATCGGTAACATTAATCAGGACACGATCGCCATCACCTAAAACATTTACATAAATCGAGCCGCCAGCCGGCGTGTACTTAACCGCATTATCAATAAGGTTATCCATGATTTCGTGTAGGAAATTCACATCAACATAGCCATAAACCACTTGGTCTAGCCTACGATCTAACCCACCAACTGCCGTAGCTTTGTTGGCGCCAAATTGGAAATTAAGTTTGGCATTTTTGGCAATAGTTAGATAGCCGTCGGCAATTTGCTTAACGGTGCCGACCATTTCGACTGGTTGGAAATTCGGGCGGAGATGACCATCGTCAAGTTTGGTTACATCAAGTAGGTCTTTAAATAAATGTCCTAGGTGTTGCGATGCAGCGTGGGCGGCGTCGAGATAACCACGGGCACGCTCGTCAATCGATGCGGTTTGTGGATTCAAAGCCAAGGAAAGATAACCCTAAATTGACGCAACTGGGGTACGCATCTCGTGCGAGGCGGTAGAAATAAATTCGGCCTGTTCGCCCTCTTCGGCGAGTTCTTTGGTGATGTCCCTAAACGTTACAATGCGGTTGCCACCATCGGCCACAACAACCGAAATTGCAATCGGGATGCGCTTACCGGATTTAGTACCAATGAGACAAGCAGCAAAACGGTCCAGATTCTGGCCGTTATTCATAGCAATCATAAAGCTGTTTTCATTATCCGGAAGTTCGCGACCTTCTTTGGTTTCGAGTTTAATCAAAATACCGTAGTCGAGACCGATTGCGGAATCTTGACTATCAAATTCGGTCATCGTAACGGCAGCAGGATTAATAAACTGAATGGCGCCAGTCTTGTTCGTAATGATGACACCATCATGAATGGTCATGAGGGCCATTTCAGCAAGTACCGTCTTATCGGCACCTGAGTCAGCTTGTTTTTTCTTATTAAAAAGACTCATCCTAAATATATTTTAACACAAGCTTAATAAAATGTGTTAAAATTGTTTATATGAATAAGGACGTCATTTACATCGAGCCTGAGGATGACATCACTGATATCATCACCAAAATCGAGGGTTCGAAACAAAAGATTGTCGCACTCGTTCCGCCAAAGAAGGCTGGTATTTTGCGCAGTATCGTGAATATTAAACTTATTGCAAAAGCTGGTGCTAATGCTAAAAAATCCGTCGTTTTAGTTACAACTGATCCTTCGATTTTGAAGCTTGCTGCCGCCACTAAGCTTCCTGTGACTAAGGATTTACAATCCGCACCGTCTGTCCCAAATGCTAAGGTTGAAATTGACGAAACTGCTACCGAAAAAGTTGAAGACGAAGAGGAAGAGGCTTCAGAAGAAGAAAAAACGGACGAGAAGGAAGAAGGGGAAGAAGAAGCCGAAAAAGAAGAGGAAAAGGAACCGGAAGAAAAAGATAAGAAAGGCAAGAAAGAAAAGGCCGAGAAAAAAGAAAAGAACTTACCAAAGAATCCGGTGCTCGCGTGGATTGTGACACACAAGAAAACCACCATTGCGCTTTTCATTCTGTTAATAATATTAATACTGTTCTTAGTTTGGGCACTAGTATTTGCGCCGGCTGTCACTATCACGGTTGGTCGTCGTACAACACAAAACAACTTCTCGGAAAGTGTTTCATTTACAAACAAGCTTGAAGAAGAAAACGCTAGCGAAGGTAAATTCTACTTGGAAAAAAGAACAAACGAGAATAATATAAAGCGCGACTTTGAAGCAACTGGCACCAAGAACGTTGGTCAGTACGCGTCTGGCGAAGTAGTGGTTTATGCTTACTTCCGCACCAAGGGCAAAATCGCAATCAATGGCGGTTCTTCATTTAGCGTTTCTGGACTTAACTATGTGTCAAAGGAAGAACGTAATTTGTCATGGTCTGGTACATCCGTTGAAGAATGTCTGAATGCTGGCCAGCCTTCGATTATTACATCTGGCTGCTTAGTATCAGGCAGAATCCCAATCGTCGCCGTAGCGCCGGGCTCTAAATATAATGTTTCAGCCTCCAAGGATTGGACCACTACCGCACCAGTCAATGTTTATTCAGATACCGCAATCGCTGGCGGTACCGACAAGACAATTAAGGTAATCACTCAGGCGGACGTTGATAAGGTGGTCTCTACAATTAAAACTGGCGATATTAGCACAAGCAAGAGTAACTTAATTGATTCCATCAAAGAATCGGCTGACGAAAACAACACTATTTTCATCATTGAGAGCAGCTTCAAACAAACCGTTGGTGAACCAACAGTTACTCCGAAGATTGGCGAAGAAGTTAAAGAAGGTGTGACGCCATCGCTAACAGTGAAGGTAACTGATGCAATCTTTGTGATTGACGAAACTAAGGTGAAAGAATTTATCACCGAAAAAGCTAAGCTTGCCGATAATTACCGTATTTACCAAATTGGTGACGAAGAAAAGGATAACGGCGGTCTATTTATTGAAAACTTTACTAAGGTAGAAGATAAATACACCGGAAAGCTTAAGACGACTTATATCTCTGGTCCGTCAATAACCGAAAACGATATCATTGAGATTGTACGGGGTAAAGGTATTGGAACTGCGAAACATGATTTAGCAGAGAACAATGGCATTAGTGAAGTTAAAATTGACACTTCTTATCCATGGGTAACCTCAGTACCAAATGATCCAGAAAAAATAACAGTTGAATTTGAGAAACTTGATAAAGAATGAAAGTAATTGGTTTAGACGTAGGCGAAAAGAGGATTGGCGTCGCGAAAGCTGACGTTAGTATTCGCATCGCTACACCGGTAGGTTTCTTTAATGTTGATGGTACCGAGTGGGAAATGATTGATCGCATCGCCAAAATGAACAACACAAACGTGTTTGTGATTGGTCTACCACGCAGTAACGAAGGAAATGAAACGAAACAGTCGCTTTATGTCCGCCAGTTCGCAAAGAAACTGACCGAGAAGATTCCGGATGCGAGGATTCGCTTCCAGGACGAGTCGCTAACGTCCGTACAGGCCGAAGAACACCTCAAAATGCGTAAAAAAGCCTATGAAAAGGGTGATATTGACGCCGAGGCTGCAACGATTATTTTGCAAGATTTCGTAGAAAGCTACAAACCAGATACGCCGGAACCGGCACCGGTTGAAGCACCGGCCCCATTAATTCCTGGCATGAAGGTAACAGCCGAGGCACCAATAGTAGCTGCGCCAACCCCGATGCCTACGCCGGCTCCGGAGGTAAAGCCGGAAGTAAAGCCAGAGGTTAAGGTTTCAGAAGTTGATGAAGCGCTAGCTGAGCTAGAGGCACCAAAAGAGGAACCAAAGAATGCCGTGGTTGCGGCTGCGCAACAGATTAAGGATAGTGCCGAGAAAATTGCTGACAACACCAAAGCCGCCGCGAAACGTGAAGGCGAGAAAGTTGCCTTAAATGCTAAAAAGGCCGAGCACAAAGTAAAGAAATTTTCAAAGAAGATATTTATAATTCCGCCAGTCGCTATCGTTATAATTTTACTCGGCATAACTGGGGTACTTAAAGTTCGCGACTACATTAGATGGCAAAGAGAAGAGGCGGAAAGAATTAGAAGAGAAAACGACATCGCTAAAGAGTTTGAATTTGAAGTTAAACCGGGCGAAACTATTTTTGACGTGAAAAAACACTTTGCTGAGTATAAATGTAATAAAGACCCGTTAGAGCCAGATAAACTCGAAAAATGTTTCACAGACGAGCAAATAAAAGAAGCTTTCGACCCTTCCGTTTATGGTAAGTCTTTTATCCCAGAAGGCGCTTCGCTTGAAGGTTTCTTGATGCCAGAAAAGTTCAGATGTTTTGAGAACAGTGTCGATAATCCGGTCCAGGCTTGCATCGAGCGTTTTCTTAATCAAACCAGCAATTTCATCCAGAACAACAACCTGGAGATGAAGTATGCCGAGCGTGGTTATTCTCTGTATCAGGGTATTATTCTTGCTTCAATTATCCAAAAAGAGGCCAGAAGCCAGGATATGCCGACTGTATCGCAAGTCTTCCAGACTAGGTTAAGCTATGGTATTCCGCTAGGAAGCGATGTAACGGTGACCTACGCCCTTGATGTAGCAGATCCAGACCGCACCATTTACCGCGACAACCAGGCAGCATTACAGATCGACTCATGCTACAATACCCGCAAAAACGCTGGTCTCCCGTGCGGTCCGATTTCGATGCCGGGCGGTAATGCTCTGATGGCAGTAGCCAACCCAACAGATACATCCTATCTGTATTTCTTGACAGGTGACGATGGTGTGATGTATTATAGTTATACAGAGTATGAGCATAATCAGAATATCTACCTCCATTGCCAAGTACTCTGTAATGTTTCATTATGACAAGTAAGAAAAGAAAAGAACTAATTAAGCGGTTAAAAGCAATTTTGCCGTATTTTGCGACGGGTGCTATCACTCTGGCGCTGGTCTCGATTGGTTCAATTGATAAGAATAGCTCTGGTATCAACCTGAGCCTCAGCGCCTTTGCTGACAGTGGTTACAATGTCTCTGTCGACCAGATGTCTGCCATGTATGTGGTGGCCGATGTTTCGAGCGCCCTGAATCTTGCTAGCGCATCAGACGTGGCATCTAACTACGTGATTGTCACCTCTATGCGTAACGCCGGTCAATCATCAACCGGTAAGATTGAAAAGCCGACGATTACCGATATTGTGGTTTCACGTGGCGTGATTACTTATACCGTTGTTGAAGGCGACACGATGGATTCGATTGCGGCTAAATACGGTATTTCGACCGACCAAATCCGTTGGTCTAATGGTAAGAAGAACAAGAATATCAGCGTTGGCGAGATTCTTTATCTACCAAGCCAGCCGGGTATTGTTTATACTGTTAAGGCTAACCAGACAGTTGAGCAAATTGCCGCGAAATACGGTTCGTCGGTGGCAGAGATTATTGCACTGAACGATCTCGAAAAGAGTGGTGTTTCGGAAGGCGCGAGAATTTTGATTAAAAACGGTGTCCTACCAGAGACTGAGCGTCCAGAATATGTCCCACCAAGACCAAGACAAACCTACGTTTATACTTACCTTGGTAACACCGCGCAACGTCTCAATATTGAGGTGATTGGTTACTTCTATAATCTTGGTGGCCCTTATGGCCGTGGCCAGTGTACACAATGGGCTTGGTATAAGCGAAGCCAGATTGGTAAGCCGGTCCCAGCTAACTGGGGTAATGCTCGCGACTGGGCAGCCAGAGCTAGAGCTCAAGGTGTCAGTGTCACACGTGGTAACCCACAACCGGGCGACATATTCCAGAGTGGTTCAGGTTGGTATGGCCACGTGGGTTATGTTGAAGCCGTTAATGCGGATGGTTCAATTGTCGCATCTGAAATGAACTACAACTACGTGCCTTATCGTGCAATTAGATCAACGATTCCAGCCTCAACAGTGCAAAATCTTAACTTTATTCATTAGTGTTTTATTGACATTCTAGACTTTTATTATAAAATAGTAGTATGTTTACGGATACTGCAAAAGTTAGTTTAAAGGCGGGTGATGGCGGCAATGGCGCTGTATCTTTTCGCCGCGAAATTTATATTCCTAAGGGTGGCCCGGATGGTGGCGACGGCGGTAAGGGCGGCGATATTGTCTTTAAAGCCGACAAAGACACCAATACTTTAATCGACTTTCGCTATACACCAATTCTCACGGCCGAGAATGGCAAGAATGGTTCCGGCACACGTTCGGCTGGCCGTTCTGGCAAGGATTTGATCGTAGAAGTACCAATTGGTACAGTTGTAAAACGTGACGGCAAAGTACTCGCTGATTTAACCGAAGATGGTCAGACCGCAATTATCGCTAAAGGTGGCGAGGGCGGCTTTGGTAATGCACATTTTAAGAGCTCAACCAGGCAGGCGCCAATTATCGCTGAGGTAGGTGAGCCGGGTGAAGAATTCGAAGCCGAACTTGAGCTTAAGTCCGTGGCGGACGTTGGTCTTGTAGGCCTTCCAAACGCCGGCAAATCAACTTTTCTTTCAGTAGTTTCGAACGCCAAACCAGAAATTGCGGATTATCCGTTTACCACCATTACACCAAATCTCGGTGTTGCAACGATTGACGAAAAGGATATTTTAATTGCTGATATCCCAGGCCTTATTGAAGGCGCATCCGAAGGGAAGGGACTCGGACACGACTTCCTTCGCCACGTCGATCGTACAGCAGTGCTACTTCATTTAGTGGATATTTATAATAATGATGCCGGCGAGGCCTATAAAACAATCCGCACCGAGCTTGAAAAATATTCAGACCTTAAGGATCGTCCGGAAGTAGTGGCGCTCACGAAATGCGAAGGTGTAGATAAAGATATTATTGATATGCAAACGGCTTCGATTCTCGCCGTCAATCCAAACGCACGTGTCTTCACAATTTCTTCAGCCGCCCACACAGGACTTAAAGAACTTCTCAGAGAACTAAAAGAAGAAGTGCTATCTTCATCTAACGCGGGGCCGCGTCCGTCCGGCCCATCGCCATGGGCGGCCGGCGCTAACCCTCGCGCTGCCGCGCTCCGGAATGCCCCGCTTTTAGACGAAGACAGCACTCCTGTTATTTCGCTCAGCGATAAGGAATTAAAGTCCACGTGGAAGGTTGAAAAGACTGAAGACGGTAAGTTCGTGGTGACCGGCGAAAAAATCGAGAAGTTTGCACGTCGGACCGATCTTAATAACTACGCTTCTGTGAATCGTCTCCGCGATATTATGAAGAAACTTGGCATCAGAGCCGAACTCACTTCGATGGGCGCCGAGCCAGAATCGATTATTTCGATTGCTGGAAAAGAATTTACCTTAGTGGAAGACTGGTAAAAAATAGGACTTGACAAATTAACGCTTATGCTTTATTATAGAGATAAGCTGGTACGCTTCACAGGGGTTCCACTGAATATTAGTGGAGTGTGGAGACTTACATTAAAACAAACAGCGGATTAAAACAAACCAATGTGCCCCAAGGGTGGGCGCGCATCAGCGCGGAGACGGCTTAGGCCGTCTCCTTTGATTTTAAGATACACTGCTTGATTTTTTGTCAAATGCATGATAAAATATATTTGTCCTTAGGCAAAAATCTTACACTTTAGATAAAGGGGGTAATTTCATGCAGATGCCTTTAGGGATGAACTTTATGGAAGAGCATGGAAACGAGCTGAGGGAATTCCTCAGAAAGGGAGTCATCTCAGAGTTTGAGGTCAGACCGGACGAGTCATCGGACGGAATGCTGATTCAGAGGCTCGAGGATGGACCCTGGTCCTACGAGAATCGCTGGTACGCTGGCGAGCCCGCGACGGGCATCACAACTGTCCGTTTCAACGGTAAAGCCTGCTGGTCCATGGTATACTTCAGCAGAATGTTGACCTACGCCGAGAGAAATGAGGTCTACAATTGCCTCAGAGAGGCGCTGAAAGATTCCAATGACGACGGATTCCTCCGTGGTCCCAGCGAATTCCACACGCTGAACGGGTATACCTATGCCAACATCCAGCACGGCTCGCTGACGAGATTTGACGGTCTCGAAACCGTCAAAAACGTCGATGGAGACATGGTCTTCAAGATCCACTACAGAGGCGGTGCCATTTGTGTCTACTAATGGCCGTCCCTGACCACCGCTCTAGCGGTGGTTTTATTTTTATGTTATAATATAGTCATGATAAAGTTTACGATTATCACTTTGTTTCAAGAGGCTCTGGAGCCTTATCTCAAGACTTCTATGATGTGGAAGGCAGTAGATAAGGGATACGCAGAGTTTGATTTTGTGAATTTACGCGAATTTGGGCTTGGGCCACACCGCTCGGTCGACGATACGCCTTATGGTGGCGGTGACGGAATGTTGCTTCGCTGTGAGCCGGTTTTTAATGCGATTGAATCGGTAAAAGCGAAGGACCCAGACGCCAAAGTGATAATCCCGACGCCAGCTGGTGAGATTTGGGACCAAAAGATGGCACAAAAATTTGCTGAAACCGGTACCAAAAAAGACGCGCACTATATCATTTTTTGCCCACACTACGAAGGCTACGATGAGCGCATTCTTTCGATTTGCGACTACAAGATATCGCTTGGTAAATACGTTTTGACCGGCGGGGAATTACCGGCACTCATCATCATTGATTCGGTGGTGCGTCTAATTCCTGGTGTGCTAGGGGGCGAACAGTCAGCTATTATTGAATCTTTCTCCGACGGCGATAATATTGAATATCCACAATATACTAAACCTTACGATTTTCGCGGGATGACCGTGCCGGATGTTTTACTCTCTGGTAATCATGGCGAAGTCGATAAGTGGCGTGAAAAACATTCTAAAAAAGCTAATTAAAAACCGGGCCATCGGGCCCGGCAATTATGCTTCTTCGGGAAGCATTTTTAGCATTCCTAACTCTCTAATGGTCCAGACTAGCTCTTCGTATGAGCAGTTGTTTTTGATTTCGTATTGCCAGTGTCTCCAGCCATTTAGGAGTGTCGCGATGACTTTAAGATTGTTGTAGCTACCTTGCACAAACATGTCGACTTCACAGCCGGCACCAGGATAAATGCATTCGCCGCGCGAAAGATGCTCAACGATTTGTCTGGCAGAAGCGTAATAGTAGATATCCTTTTCATCTTTGCTGGTTTTAGGCTTGCACTCGTCGAGACCAAAGAACATCAAGTTCTGATCCATCACGGAATTGCCGGTGCCGTTTTTGTCGCGGTCAGTAAAGTCCACCATGTAGCGAAAGACCATGTGCGGCTGAAATTCATCAGTGTGAAAACCGTGGAGCTTCAGCATTTCAAGGATTGACCTGGTGCCAATGTCGAGGCGATCGATTTCTTCTTGAGTCATATTAGGAACGCTAGGTAAAGGTTCGGCTGTTTTATTCATTTTGATCCCCCTTAAAAAAGATTACAGCTATTCTTTTATTATACCACACTTATGCTAAAAAGTCAATTTGGAAGGTGTAGTATAATAGAGTTATGAACCTGATGGATGAAGTTCAGAGTTTAAAGGGAATCGGGCCAAAAACCGCCGAAATTCTAAAAAAGGCGGGAATTAAGACGCTTCGCGATTTTTTCTATAACTTGCCACGAGATTATGAGAATTATACAGCGCCAACTTCAATCGATCAGATGCGACCAGGCAAAGTGGTGATTCGAGGAAAAATCGATTCTTTGTCTTCAAGACCATCTCGAAAAAGAAGGTTGTCTATTACTGAGGGAATTGTGCGGGACAATTCCGGCGCAGTCAGGGTGGTTTGGTTTAATCAGGGCTACCGCGTGAGGCAGTTTTCGCCGGATCGGGAATACTATTTTACTGGGGTGTACGAGCTTAAAAACGGCCGCTACCAGATTACTTCACCGTCCGCGGCTTTAGTGTCGGATGTCGATTTAAACTCGGGATTTGCGCCAATTTATGTAGCGCATGGGCCCGTAAAATCCAACGATTTTAAGAGACTAGTTTTGAACTCACGTGAGCGATTCGCGGAAATTCCGGACTTGCTCCCAACCGTGCCGGCAGGGACGAGAAAGGAAGCGCTCTTTAAGGTACATTTTCCGGACTCGGCGAAGGATGCGAAAGAGGGCCGAGATTACTTGGCGTACGAGGAGCTATTTGAGCTAATTTTGGCGTCAAAACTAAACCGGCGCGAGAACGAAAAACTCACGGCCATCTCGGTACCTTTTGATGTAAACAAAATCCGAGATTTCGTAGGAAAATTACCATTTAAACTGACCGACGCGCAACGTCTTGCGGCTTGGGAGATTTTCCAGGACATGGAGAAAACCACACCGATGAACCGATTACTCCAGGGTGATGTGGGCTCCGGCAAGACGATGGTCGCGGCGATGGCAGCGTACGAAGCGGCAGCCGCTGGTTTACAGACAGCCTTGCTCGCGCCAACGGCGATTCTGGCAACGCAGCACTATGAGGGTTTATCTAAACTACTATCTAACTTTGGCGTAAAGGTGGCACTACTCACGGGCGCCACTAAGAAAAAAGAAGCATTAAAACAGCAGATTCTGGCTGGAGAAATCGATTTTGTAGTTGGCACGCATGCGCTTCTTACCGATGACACGGAGTTTAAAAACCTCGGGCTCGTGATTATTGATGAGCAGCACCGCTTCGGCGTTGAACAGAGGCAAAAACTAGCGCTGAAGTCGCCAAAAGGGCTAGCGCCACACTTACTCGCGATGACTGCCACACCGATCCCGAGATCCTTGCAGCTCACCGTATTTGGTGATTTGGATGTCTCAATTCTAAACGAGCTGCCAAAAGGTCGACAGCCGATTGATACGAAGATTTTGACAGAGGTCGAAACCAGAGAAAAGCTTTATCCAGAGATTGTCCGGACGGTGAAAGCTGGCCAGCAGGTCTACTGGATTTGTAAGTCCATTGACGATAATCCTACGACCGAAACTACCTCTGTAAAATCGCGCGCATCCAAGCTGTCTAAACTATTTCCGGATTACAGAGTTGAATTCTTGCATGGGCGGATGAAACCGACCGAAAAAGACGAAATCATGGAGCGGTTTTCGAGCGGTAAAATCGATGTTTTAGTATCTACCACAGTGGTGGAAGTTGG
>CAZORJ010000018.1:0-10940 GCA_964582425.1 uncultured Candidatus Saccharibacteria bacterium | reverse complement strand
GCAAAGAAACCAGCTACCAAGAATTCATCTGCAAATAATGATGACAATTAATGAAATACAAAGATTTATAAGTCGAGAAGAACACTCGCCCATCCCGTAAGGGTCGTGGTATTTCAGCCGGTCAAGGTAAAACTGCTGGCCGTGGTACTAAGGGTCAGAAGTCTCGTACCGGTCATCGCAAGATGCCTAACGGCTTCATGGGTGGTCAGCGCGCTATTATGCAAGCCGTGCCAAAGCTTAAAGGTTTCAAATCTTTCCACGCTAAGGCTGAAGTTATTTACACTGATCGTTTGAACGACCTTAAAGGTAAAGTTGATAACTTTAAGCTTGCAGAAGCTTCACTAATTTCAAGCCCATTCGTAAAAGTGAAAGTAATCAGCCGTGGTGAACTCACCGCAAAAATTGATCTTGAGACTCAATTTGCATCTAAGTCAGCAATTGAAGCTATCAAGAAGGCTGGCGGTTCATTTAAGAAGGTTGAAATCTTGAAGAAGCCGGCTAAGAAAGCTGAATAATAGCTTAAAAACTGAAATAACCCCTTTAGCAGGGGTTATTTTTGTGATATAATCATTAGAAATAAATGGAGTGATTATGGAAGAAAAAGAACTGAAGACCAGTC
The DNA here is from genome assembly GCA_964582425.1 of uncultured Candidatus Saccharibacteria bacterium. Lineage (GTDB taxonomy): Bacteria > Patescibacteriota > Saccharimonadia > Saccharimonadales > Saccharimonadaceae > Nanosyncoccus. The sequence goes on along the minus strand of CAZORJ010000018.1, from coordinate 10,321 downwards.
CGAAGCAACGTATCTTTATTGGTGTGATCGCGGTGGCTATGCTCGGCTCGATGATTGCTGGATATGCGGCAATGATTCTTGGTAATAGTAATAATAACAATAACAGCTCGTCACAAAACATTTCCGAAGAAAAGAAAATGCAATATGAGGAAGCTTATAATACGACACTTAGCAAATTCCGTGAGGCTTCCAAATCTGACTTTAAGAAGTTTATTCAATATAAAAACAGAATTACGGCTTATAACGAGACCACTGCCAATGATAAAGGTGTGCAGGTCAAAGATATTGTAGTTGGTGATGGTAGAAAACTCGAAGAGGGCGACAGTGATTATCTAGCCTATTACGTGGGTTGGTGTGCAGATGAATCAATTTTTGACTCTTCATTTAATGATAATGAGAATCCTACTTCATTTGATAAAATCTTGTCTGCTTCACTCGGCATGATTGAGGGCTGGACTACTGGTGTAGTTGGTATGAGAATCAACGGTATCCGTGAAATTACGGTGCCAGGCTCACTTGCTTACAAGGACCAAATGGAAATCTGCGGCGGCTACAATAAACCTCTTAAATTCTTGATTATGGCGAAAAAGAATAGTGGCGATATTAAAACTATTGCCGAGCAGTTAGATACAGATTATATGCGATATATGTATGCTCAATATGGTATCGATTACGACACGATGGGCGAGTAGTATATAATATAAATATGGATAAAACGTTTTTCTTCTATGATCTCGAGACGAGTGGTCTGAACGCACGCGAAGATCGGATTATGCAATTTGCTGGGCAACGAACTGGCATGGATTTAAATCCAATTGGCGAGCCGGTAAATATTCTAGTGAAGCTTTCAAATGATGCTTTGCCGAGTCCTTCGGCGATTATGGTGACAAAAATTACTCCACAAAAGACTTTAGCTGAAGGAATTAGCGAAGCAGAGTTTTGTAGAACTGCGATAGAAGAAATCTTTACGCCGAATACTGTAGCTTTAGGCTACAATACAGTGCGCTTTGATGATGAATTTATGCGTGCAACGTTTTGGCGTAATTTCCAAGACGCCTATGAGTGGGAATGGAAGGATGGTAGATCGCGTTGGGATATGCTTGATGTAGTAAGATTGGTGCGCGCACTTCGTCCGGAAGGAATCAATTGGCCATTTGCGGATGATGGCAGGCCAACTAATCGTCTAGAACTTATTACGAAACTAAACGGTCTAGAACATGAGCATGCACATGATGCACTTTCTGATGTTTATGCGACGATTGCGGTGGCGAAATTGATTAAAAGTAAACAGCCAGATATGTTTAACTTCTTATTTAAGCTTCGTGACAAGAACGAAGTCAAGAAATACGTGAACCTTGAGAATAAAAGGCCATTTGTGTATGCGAGCGGGCGCTATGAATCTGAGTTTAATAAAACAACCGTAGCGTTTCCTTTAACTAGTTCTAGAAATGGGAATATTCTAGTCTTTGACCTTCGTTATAATTTGGAAGATTTAATGAGGGCGGAAGCTGAAAAAGATGAGAACGCGGATGGGATTAAGAATAAAGGTTTTTATCCGCAAGTAAAGGAACTGTGTTTCAACCGGTGTCCGGCGATTGCACCGCTGGGTGTGCTAGATAAAAATGATGGTTGGGAAAAGATAGAGCTAACCAAGAAGCAAATTGATTACAACCTTGAGGTATTATTAAAACATCCGGAATTTGCAGAACAAATGAGAGCCAAGTTTGAATCGCGTCCAGAGTTTCCACCAGCAATTGAGCCGGAGGGTGCGCTTTATGATGGATTCTTGAACGATGCCGATAGAGTAAAAATAGCGGCGGTTAGAAATGCTGATGCAAATAAATTGACGGATTTTCATCCAGACTTTATTGATGAGCGTTTGCCAGATTTACTGCTCCATTATAAAGGCCGTAACTACCCGAAATCGTTGTCGGAATCCGAAGCGGCTAAGTGGGAAGAATATCGTCATGCAAGATTAGAGCGTTTAGCGCCAAGTTTTCTTAAAGAATTGTCAGCTGTCTATGAACGCGATGAATTTGTCGGGGAAGAATTAAAACTATATTTTGAATCACTTTTTGACACAGATTATTAAGCTTGTGCTATAATACTAGCATGGACAATAATAAAATCATGATCGTGGGCACGGGTAATGTTGGTGCAAGCGTCGCATTTGCTTTGTTAAACCTGCGGACAGCCGTAAATGAAATTATTTTAACAGACATCGTCGCGAAAGACGCCGAAGGCGAAGCGATGGATTTAACCGACGCTCTCGCTGTAGCGCCGAGCTATATCAAAATTAAGAATGGCACCTATAAAGACGCCAAAGATTGTGATGTTGTTGTCATTACCGCCGGTGCAGCCCAAAAACCTGGCGAAACTCGCATGGAGCTTTTGAAGAAAAACGTTAATATCCTTAAAGGCATGGTTGAACAAATCATGGAAAGTGGCTTTAATGGTATTTTTCTAGTTGTAACTAATCCAATGGATGTGTTGACTTATTATACCTGGAAGTTTTCTGGTCTTCCACATGACAAAGTGATTGGTTCTGGTACAGTGCTTGATTCGGCTAGATTACGTTTTAGACTAGCGAGTTTCTTGAATGTTAATCCAAAATCAATTCACGCATACCAAGTTGGTGAGCATGGCGATTCTGAATTAACGCTTTATTCAATGGCCGATCTTGGCGGACAAAAGATTACTTCAATGCTGCCTAAAGAAATGTTGAAGGATGTTTCGGATTATGTCCGCAACGAGGCATATGCTATTATCGATCGTAAAGGTGCAACACATTACGGTATCGCAACTTGTGTTGTCCAAATCTTGAATTGTATATTAAATGATGAAATGCGAGTGCTCCCAGTTTCGTCTTATGATGAATTTTCGGATACGTGTTTTGGTTGGCCGACCGTAGTTGGTCGTGAAGGAATTGTCAGACGTCTTGATGTAAAGATTTCTGAAAAAGAGGGCATCGAATTACAAAAATCAATTAATGTACTTAAAGATGCGATTTCTCAAATTAAGTATTAGTCTATTAGTTTTAAGCTTGTTAACTACTGGCAACGTTTTTGCTGGCTCGGTGGATGATTTTTATTTTAGCGATTTTACGGCTGATTATTATTTAAGTCGTGATGATGAGGGTGTTTCCAAACTGAAGGTAATTGAAAGATTTACGGCGGAATTTGCGAGTTACGATCAAAACAAGGGTATTTGTCGTCAGATTCCGTTTACCAATCAGAATAAAAAGAATGTGACACTACGTGATTTGAATGAATCTAAAATCAAACTATATCGTAACGGCGAAATAGAGCCAATATATAGTATTGAGCAAATGGAGGATTATTATGAGGTTTGTACTGGTGACGAAACGTATGTTCATAACTCACAAACTTATACATTTGAATATGAATTTGAAAAAACAATAACGGACTGGGAAAAATATCAAGAACTATACTGGGATACTAATGGTAATGGTTGGTACCAGAAGTTTGGTTCGGTGACTGCGAGAATCCATTTTGTTGGTGATGTTTCGGAAAAGTTTGATGGGGAAAAGTGGTGTTATGTTGGTAGGTATGGTGAAAAGGGCCAGGAGCGTTGTGAAATCACAGAAATTGCAGACGGTATTCAATTTGTGACAAAGAACCTTGATTCACATGAGAATCTTACTTTTGATGTGCAATTTAAACCGGGTACGTTTACAATCCCACCAGCCGACAAAAATTATACATTAGTAACCATTATGGTGGTTGTAACTTTGGTTTGTCTTTTAATCTTGTTTTTCCCGTTTAAGAAGTATTTGAAAACTTCGGAGAAACGGAAGTTTTATAAAGGGTTTTTTATAAAACCAGAATTTCAACCGCACAGTAGATACACAGTTGGTGAACTAACGGAAATTTATATTGGTAGGAAAAAAGATTCAAAGGTTGCGGTGCTCCTTGACATGATTGTTAAAAAACAAATACGTTTAATAAAAGACGAAAACGAAAAGAAAAAATGGAGTATTTTAGTTGAGAAAAAAGACGATATAACTGAAGAAGGTGAAAAAATATTAAAGATTCTAAATGGCGGGGCGGATTATAATGATGGTGATATGATAGAAGTTAAGAAGCGCACACCAACTGAAAAATTGGCTAGGATTGGCCGTCGTTATTCAAAAGATATTATTAGTAATTTGAAATCTTACGGTCTCGCAGAATCTGTATATAATGAATATTCCGGGAATAAGAGCAGTTTAATTGGGATAATCATTAGCTTCTTCGTGATGATTTGGTTTTTCTTGCCGTTTGTATCGGTTATTGGACTGATTATATTTGGACCAGTGATAGATGGAAACTTAATTGGTGATGTAGTGGGAGAGGATATATTCGTTCCGGTGGTAATTAGCGTAATAGTGTTAACTATTTTCTTATACGCCTTCTTTAGAAGTAATACAAACCAGTATCTTGCTCGCACTAAAAAAGGCCTGGAGATGTCTAGATTTATGGATGGTGCAAAGATGTATATTAAGATGGCAGAAGCAGACAGAATGAAGATGCTTCAAAGTGTTACGGGTGTTGATATTTCACCAAAGGGAATTGTGAATCTTTATGAAAAACTATTACCGTATGCGGCGGTGTTTGGTTTAGAAAAAAGCTGGATGGCAGAGATGGAAGAATATTGCAAAGCCGAAGATGTTGAGGAACCAGAATGGTACGGTAGCGGGGTTGATTCATATTCGTCAATGTATTCAATTGTCAGTTCTGCTACTAGGTATGCAAATAGATCGTCTGGATACAGTAGTAGTGGTGGTTCAATTTCGGGTGGCGGCGGATCTTCTTCTTCATTCTCCGGCGGTGGAGGCGGTGGTTTCTCCGGCGGAGGCGGCGGAGGCGGCGGAGGCGGTGGCCGCTAAAACAAAAAGCATAAAAATAAATTAAATTTTTAAAAATCTTATGCTAATATAATATATATGGACGTGGGAGAGAGTGGTCTTGTGCCGGATGTGGCACCAAAGAAACAAATGAGTCTTCTTTTGAAGATCGTACTTTGCTTTTTAGTAGTAGTAATAATAGGGCTCGTCATTGCGATTGTGATGTTGTTTTTGAAACATGAACAGCCGGCAAAGAAGTGTGCATATGAGAATGTGGCGGATGTTGATGCCGCGATTTTAGATACTTTCAAATTATCTGAGGGTGAAGAATTAGACGCGCTCGAGGATTTAGTAAAAGAATGTAAAGGTTCGGAGTATGAAATTGATTTTAGAATTGCCAGAGCGCTAGAATTTAACAGGTTTGATTATTACGAACTAGCCTACAACGAACTCCAGTTGGTTGATGAAGGAAAAGTCAATTTGAGACAAAAGCACAATCTTCACACTGCCTATGCGATAGTTTACGAAGCGCTGGGTAATGAAGAAAAGGCGATTGAATATCGTAACTCGGCTATGGAGATTTATAGAGAGATTTCTGGGGAAGGAGGGACTAATAATGAAGATTAAAAATAGTACGAGAAGAATTGCGAGGATATTGTTAGGAGGTATGGTTTCTGTTTTTATGACTGGGACCATGATGATTGGATCGGTTTATGCTGGTGAAGGATATGGTGATGCGCATGGTGGCGTCCCTGGTTGTGAAAGCCTTGTGCTTGCGGCTTGTTTTGGTGCGGTTTGGCGTTGGTACTCGACAACTTCAAATAGTGTCTATATTAGTGGCACGGTGAATGATTCCACCTGTCAGCCAGATGGAGTAGCGGCCAGCGGTTATATCACTGGTTGTGGTGAATATGGCGGGTATTGGCGTTATGCCTGGGTGGCTCAAAGAAATGGTGGTAATGCGGCTTGTAATTACAGCTATCCTCAGTATGCGCAGCGTGGGTTAGTTTCGATTGGCACAGGTGATTATATCTCTACTTATTTTGGTGGCGTTATGAAATACGCTTATGGATATAATAGTAATGATGGTAGATGGGATGAGGTAAAAGAGATTTATGAGGCATTACGTGCACAAGATCCTTATACCTTTAGTGAGGGTTGGGGATATGGCAGTAGGCTTTCTTGGTTCTGTGGCCCATCTACGGTTGAGGAAGTGGTACCGCCAATTACGTATTACACCTTGACCGCTAAAGCAGTTGATCGCCAGGGTAATTATATTAGCGTGATTAACGATGTATCTCAGCAGGTTGAGGAAGGGACTTGGGCCAGCGTGACGAAAAGAAATAAGACTGGCTATACTTTCTATGGGTTTAAGTCTGGGCGATACGACACGTCATATATGACTACCGATACTTCATATGGTCAAACTATGTGGTCTGATAGAACAATTTATGCGGTTTACGAGCAACAGGTTTTCTCGGGTCGTGCGAGAGCATATTCTGGTACTACCATGAGTGGTACTGGTGTTTCAACTGGGTTCGTAAAGACTACTAAAACTGAAAATCTAACAGTTGAGTGCCCTAACGCTGGTTGCGATACGGTATTTGACCTCGCTCTTAAAACTGAAAAAGGTGAAGGCGTGGTGAACTTTGTGGCTAACCGTTCGCAAAACGGTGGTGGCAATAGTCAGCAGACTCCTAGGCAAACTGTTCCGTTTGCGCCAAGTACTTCTGGTACTACACTTGAGCTATATCGCCAATCTCAGTACAGGAACCCGTATCCGGAAAGACTTTTGCCTGGACAATCCGTGTGCTACAATGTGGTTTTCTCTCCGGATGGTGGTTCAAATGTGACGGTTAAAGCATGTGCCTCGGCTAAAGTTTCAACTTTCCAAGGAAAAGTGAATGTCACTACTACGGATGGCAATGAAACAATTAATTGGACTTCGAGTAGTAAGACTGTAACAAAAAACATTACAAATTGTCCGGTGACCGGTTGCAAGGTTTCGTTTAATCATAATTTAAAGAGGACTGATGGGATTGGTTCAACAAACTATACCGTTGCTAGGACCTCTAACTATTCGGCAAAAGTATCGTCAAATAGCAACTTGAAGAGTGGTGAAGAAACCTTCGCAGAAAACCCACATAGGGTGTGGGAGGATAAAGATTTAATCCTGGTGCCTGGTCAAGTGGTTTGCGAGACTATTACGTTTAAAGCCAACAACAATACAGTGACCGTTCCAAACGATACTGTATTAAAGCTTTGTGCATCGGCACTTGGCAAAGCGCAACCGGATGACCCAACCAACCCACCAGCGGTACTAGATGAGGATACCCTAAGCGATGCATTTATTGATATGAGAGTAAAGAATGCTGATGGTCCGGATAAGTATAAAGGTTATCAGAAAACTGTTTATGCAAAGCCGGGTCAAAATGTAACTTATCGTGCTTCGTATAATCCGATTTTGCAGTATACATATAATATTATTCCTCAGAAGATGCGAGTTGATTCTGGCTCGATGAAACCGAGCAGTGGCATAAACACTTCTTCGACACTCGAATCACTCTATAACGCTAATCGTGGTTCTTATAGCAATTGGAACAACGCTATAACGGTTCACGGAAGTGAAGGCATGTCTTCATATTCAAAGATTCATGGCTATACGATTGGTGATACTTCTAAGCAAAAAGAGAAGAATACGCATAAAGTATCAATTGGTGATGTGGGTAGAGATTTGGCTGAATCGGCGACTACTAACTTGAGAAAGAACAATACGGCCGCGATGACGCCAAGTCAAGTAACCTTCACCTCAAATGGTACTAATAAGGATAATCTAGCTACGATTGATACAAGCAGTAAGACCAGTATCGCGCATGCTTATGTTCCTTATAACTTTGACACGAAGCTTGAGATTAAGACTGACAACGCGGATCCAATCTATGCCGGTGAGGATAAAGAAATCGAATACGAAATCGATGTGGTTCCGAGAAAGAATCCGGAAACATCCAAAGATGATGATAAAGGATATGCAACAGTTGTGCCAGATTTCCTTGGTAGAATTGTAATTTACCAACCAATTCATGGCGAAAAACCTGGCACTAATGCTTGGGGCTCTGGTAAAACCAATGATGTCTGTAACTACTTTGGTTTAACTAAAGCTACTGCGACATGTTACTACGACAACGAAGAGTCAGGACCACTTAATCTTAATGGTAATGTTGATGGTGCGATTAACGAAAGAATCCTTAAAATGAGCGCTCCGGATCTTGCGGCTGGCACGAAAATCTGTGTTGCGGTCGCAACGTATCCTTCAAATAGCGGTGCCTATACAAACTGGAGTGAAAAAGAGGGAAATAAAAAATGGCGCATTTCCGATTCCAAATGTTTCTTGATTGCTAAGCGTCCAAGCTTCCAGGTTTGGGGTGGTAGCTTATACGCTGGCGGTTCAATTAAGACATCTGCAGCAATTAAAACTACTTTGAAAGACTTACCGGCCTTTACCGGCGTGATGGTGTTTAGCTCATGGGTTGAGCAAAGTGTGGTAGCTAAAGGCCAGGTATTCGCCCTAGCATCAGGCGCAGCGACTGGTCTTGCTAGCAATATTGCTGGTGGTGGTAGCCACGAACCAAGCTCTGATTACTGTAAATATCGTGTACCACTTAGCTTGGCGAACTACTCCACTTCGATGGTGGCTGGCATTTGTCCAAACCAAGTGACAGGTAACTCTGGAATTGCGGCAGCATTAACAAATAGAGTCTCATTAATTGCGCCGTTAGCTAATGAAGACAGTTTGACGAATGAATACTCTGGCAATACGACGATTACACTTAATAATTCAACGCCAAAGAACGTAATTCGCTATAACGTAAATGGTAATGTGACAATTGGTACTAACTCTGTACTTACTGGTAAAACACATATTATTAAGGCTACTGGCGATGTTACTATTACTGGTAATATTAATTATCAAGTGGCAACATATAGTTCATTAGAGCAAATCCCGAAGATGATTATCTATGGTAATAATGTGACGATTGCTTGTAATGTGTCAAATATTGATGCAATTATCATTGCGGAAAAGGATTTGAATACTTGTGAGTCTGGCGATATTAATCTTCGTATGAATTCTAACCAACTTGTCGTAAATGGCGCGATTGTAACAGACAATCTCTACTTCAACCGTACTTATGGCGCGGCGACTGGTACAAATTCGAAGGTACCTGGTGAAATCGTCAAGTATGATACTTCGGCATTGCTTTGGGGCAGGGCTAAGGCTGATCCAAATAATGAGCATAAGAATTTGACTTCTGTATATATTCATGAAATTGCGCCGAGGTATTAACAAAAATAAGCATTAGTGGTAAACTAAAGAAAAGAATGTGAATTAAATAATAGTAAGGAAAAAAGATGGATCCAACAATTAACCCTACACCAACACCGAATCCAGCACCGGCACCAGTGCCGCCTGCTCCTGTGGCGCCAGCCGCGCCTGCTACACCTGCGGCTCCAGTTCCACCTGCACCGGCTCCGGCCCCTGCTCCTGCACCTGCCCCAGCACCGGCTGCACCAGCCCCTGCTCCTGCACCTGCGGCTCCAGTTCCACCTGCACCGGCTGCACCTGTTTTTAATCAAATGTCTGCTTCTGAAGCATTTACTCCTACGCCAGGACAAGCTGCCGCTCAGTTTGGTGGGAACGGCGGTATAGTTGGTGCGACTGATCCTATTACGATGCCAGCTCCACCGAAGGCCCCAGATCCAGTTGAAGAAGAATTGAAAGCCCCATTTAAGGCTGCTGAACCAGTTCCTGGTTCAATTGGTAGCGCTATTTCAGTTCCTTCAGATGGAACAGCTCCTGAAGTTCCAGTGGCTGAACCTGGTCGTACGCCGAGTGTCTCATTTACGGATCCAGCACTTAGCGATGCTCCTGCTACTACTTCTGCTCCAGCTGCGCCGAAAAAAAAGACCAATAAGAATACATTGATTGCTTTAATCGCGGTAGCCGCTGTAATTGTGGTTGGCCTCGTAATCGTCTTAATCACACAGCTCTAAGTTTCACTCTTAAGCTTGATTTCATAGACATAGCATTGTAAAATATTGCTATGTCTAATGTTTATATTACAACTGCAATTCCTTATGTAAATGGAGTGCCACATATCGGTCACGCAATGGATTATTGTCTTGCTGATACTTGTGCAAGATACCAAAAACTAATTGGTAATAATGTACGTTTCCAGGCTGGCACCGATGAACACGGTAATAAGATTTTCTTGAAAGCTAAAGACACTGGAGTGCCAGTTGAAGAATATGTAGCAGAGAACGCAAAAAAGTTTCAGGAATTTATTCATAAACTAGGCGTAGAGTATACGGATTTTATTAGAACAACTGACGAGGATCATGAAAGACTATGTCAGGAGATTTGGAAGAGACTAAAAGACCATATTTATTCTTCGAAATATGAAGGTTGGTATTGTACTG